>NZ_JBTGNX010000014.1:0-62706 GCF_054332415.1 Haemophilus sp. SZY H56
ATTAAAAGGACTGAGTCCGGTACAATATCGAAAACAATCCTTTAAATAACAGTCTAACTTTTTGGGGTCAGATCAAATTAAACCGCACTTTTTATTTATCAACTTATTATATTATTGCGCAAGTAACACACCTAGCGCGGAATAGAGCGATTGCGCCGCTTCATTTGGTAATGCCTTGCCATCTTCATCAGTGATCACGACCGCACTTTGTTTACCCACTGCGGAGATTTGCATTTGGTAAACCCCTTTTTCTAGATTAGGCGGATTCACACCTAAACGTAACCACTCTTGTTTATCCAATGGTTTATATTTCAATTCACGATGACCACGGCCTGCAGATTCAGATGTTGCTTTAAAGCCTAATTTCGGTAGGGCCGAACCTAAACGTTGCCATGCTTGACCAAAGCTTGCATCCATACCCAATGCCATTCTGCCATTCGTATCAGTAATTAAACCAGATTGGAAAGGTCCTACAGAAGCACTACTTAAATCTTGTTGTTGCTTGTTATAAGCGCTAGTGAGCGCCGAAACAAAACGATTTAAACGATCAGATGCATAGCGCTGCTTATCAGCTTGATTTGGCGTATAAATCACACCATCACGACGCATTTGTTCGACAGAAACCGCTAACGCACTTGCATCTTGCGCCGTAACTTGTTCAATTTTATAACGGATCTCTGTATTGGCTTTATCATCTGCACGACCCGTTGGCGCCCAATCGCTAATTAATACCGCACCATTTAAAGTTGAATTCGTGCCTTCTTCTTTCAATAAACGCTCAATTTGTTTGAGGTTATAAAGCTCTGCTTGTGCATCCGTATAAACAATCAATGCACGTTCGCCATCAAATTGTGTTAAAGAATTTTTAATAATCGCTAATGGGGTTGAAGGCGGACGAATATCCACGCGTTCTTTTTTCGCATTAAGCTGAGGAAGTTCATAAGTCGGATCAGCTTGCGGCAATGTTACCCCACCACTTGCTAAAGGAGAAAAGCTCGGTATTTCACGATCAGAATTTTGATAAGTGTCATTAGCCGTCTGCATTTTTTCTACGCTGTTTGAACATGCCGATAACAATGCTGCTGCGACTAAACTCAGTACGATTTTTTTCATTCCTTCAATCCTTTCAATAAAAAATAATTAGAATAATGACCGCTCTTTGACAAATAAAAGAGCTGAAAGTTTAAAGGGCTGTAAAAACAACCCTTTAATTCATTAAATTAATCCTGCAACTTTTAATGCTTCTTCTACTTTGACTTGCGCGCCTTCGCTTAACACGGTAAGTGGTAAACGTAAGTATGGAGTCTTAATTAAGCCTAAACGATATGCTGCCCATTTGACAGGGATTGGATTTGATTCAATAAATAAATTCTTATGTAAAGGCATTAAACGGGCATTAATTTCTTCTGCTTTCGCAAAATCGCCCGCTAAAGCATAACGACACATTGCCGCCATATCTTTTGCTGCGAGGTTATTCGTCACCGAAATAACACCTTCACCGCCTAATTTCATGGCTTCTAAACCTGTTGCATCATCACCGCTTAACACGATGAAATCTTTACCTGCTAATTCTTTAATAGCAGTAACACGTGAAACATCACCCGTCGCTTCTTTAATGCCCACAATGTTATCAATTTGAGCCAAACGCGCCACGGTTTCAGGTTTCATATCACTACCGGTACGACCTGGTACGTTATAAAGAAGTTGTGGTAGGTCCGTGCATTCTGCAATCGCTTTAAAATGTTGGAACATGCCTTCTTGAGTTGGCTTATTGTAGTAAGGCACAACAGATAAGCAACCCGCTACTCCGCTATCTCGTAGCAATTTTGTCATGACGATGGCTTCACTGGTTGCATTTGCACCTGCGCCGGCAATAATTGGAATGCGCCCTTTTGCAAATTCAACCGCCTTCTCAATTACTCGAACATTTTCATCAATGCTTAAAGTGGCTGCTTCACCCGTTGTTCCCACAGAAACAATCGCATCGGTGCCAGAATTGATATGAAACTCAACAAGTTTTTCTAGCGTTTCAAAATCGATGTGTCCATGATTATCCATTGGTGTCACTAAGGCAACGATACTGCCCGAAAATAAAGGATTTTGCGTAGTCATAAGCACTCCATTTACATCTATTCTATTTTTTAATCATAACATTTGAAAATGCCTAGTTATAATGGCTAAAATAACCCAAATTTACAAATTATTTTTGATATTTTTAAGGATTTTTTATGAAAACATTACAAGTGGGTGACTTAGCACCGCAATTCACCCTTTTAAATCAAGACAATCAGCCAATTTCACTTAGCGACTTTAAAGGTAAAAAAGTACTCGTGTATTTTTATCCAAAAGCCTTAACACCAGGCTGTACAACTCAAGCCTGTGGTTTGCGTGATGCTAAACGTGAGTTAGAAAAATTAGGCGTAGTTATTTTAGGCATCAGTACAGATGCACCCAAAAAACTCGCTCAATTTGTAGAGAAAAAAGCACTCAATTTCACCTTACTTTCCGATGCAGATCACCAGGTTGCCGAGAAATTTGGTGTATGGGGCGAAAAGAAATTCATGGGCCGTGTTTATGATGGTATTCACCGCATTAGCTTTCTCATTGATGAACAAGGCAAAATCCAGCACGTTTTTGATAAATTCAAAACGGGCGAACATCATCAAGTTGTCTTAGATTACCTACAATCCCGTTAAAATACCTCTCAAAAACAACCGCACTTTTCTGATTTATCTCAAAGTGCGGTTAAAAAAACACTCATTTTTTTAATTTATATTTACGCTCTATTTTCCATTTGATAGAATTCACATCTAATTGAAATTCATTCTCGATTCAATTTGTGTTTTTTTTATTACCCATATAAGGACTATCAAATGCTACAACTTTTTGAGTTTTTAGAACAATATAGCGATTACGTGATTATTGGAATTCTACTTCTGATGAGTGTGATCATGCTCACTGCCGTAATTGAGCGTTTTCTCTTTTTAAAGAGTGTGAACGTAGCGAAATATTCCAATATTCACGCACTTGAAATTGATTTAAATCGTAATATGACCGTAATCTCCACTGTTGGTGCTAATGCGCCTTATGTTGGTTTACTCGGTACAGTAATTGGGATTTTATTAACTTTCTACCAAATTGGTCATGGCGATGGCGAAGTCGATGCAGGAGCCATTATGATGCACCTCTCTCTTGCATTAAAAGCAACTGCAATAGGTATTTTAGTCGCGATTCCTTCCATGATGTTCTATAGCGGTTTAGGTCGTAAAGTAGAAGTAAATTGCTTGAAATGGAAAGTATTAAACGCTCAAAAAGATAAGGAATAATCGTGAAAAAATTTGATGAAATCAACATTATTCCTTTCATCGACATTATGTTGGTGTTATTAGCGATAGTGTTGGTCACCGCATCCTTTATTTCCCAAGGGAAAATTAAGGTAAATGTTCCAAAAGCCAGCTCTACGGTCGCATTCAAATCAGATGAATTAACAAAATTATTAACGGTTACGGCTGATAAACAACTTTATTTTAACGATAAGCCCATTTCACAAGAAGCGCTTGAAAAAGAAATTATGAGTTGGAATAAAGACCAAAAAGTAACGTTAAAAATTGATGCTGATGCCTCTTTCCAAGATTTCGTGACCATTACCGATATGTTATCGAAAAATGAAATCAAAAATGTCGCCATTGTTTCCATGAAAGATAAAGGCGCCCCGAGCAAAACGACTCAAGGAAATGAATCAAAAAATACGCCTGAAGTAGGTGGGGTTGCAAGCGGAGGCGTTGGAGTAGGACGTAGTCAATGAACAGCCAACAAACCAAACGATCATTATTAGGTTTGCTTATTTCTTTATTGGTTCATGGTAGCATCCTTGGAGCATTATTTTGGAACTGGCATACGCCACATGAAGCGGCGAGTAATGCCCCAGGTGAAATATCCACGACAATATCAATGGAAATGATTCAAGGGATGAGAGTGGAAGAACCCGCTCCTGAGCCGGAACCCGAGCCTCAACAGGCAGAACCGGAACCTGAAAAACAGGAAGTCGTCGCTGATCCAACGAAGAAACCAGAGCCTGAGAAGAAAAAAGAACCTGAGAAAAAGCCAGAAAAACCAATAGAAAAACCGAAACCAAAACCGAAAGAGAAGCCAAAAGAAAAACCTAAAAATGAGGTAAAAGCAGAGAAAGCGGTGGAAATGCCGAAGAATTTACCGATTGGCGATAAGAATATTAATTCAACGGCTACGGCAAATTCTAAAGCGACGACTACGGGTCAACCTGGAACAAATGGTATTCAAGGTGGTTCTGGTGCCAATACAGATGAACATAATGCCTATCGTGCGGCTATTCGACGTGAAATCGAACGGCATAAGCGATATCCTGCTCGTGCTAAAATGATGCGTAAACAAGGTATTGTTAACGTCAGTTTTAGTGTTGGAGGAGATGGTTCTCTGTCTGGAGAGCGTGTCACTAAATCTTCTGGTGATGAAAGCTTAGATAATGCAGCACTTGAAGCTGTAAGAAGTGCGAGACCTGTCGGTCCAAAACCTGCTGGATTTGCGTCTTCAGTAAACGTGCCAATTAGTTTCACCATTCAATAAATAAAAAGGCGAACATCATGTTCGCCTTTCTTTTTGCTAATTTTAATTAGCCCATACCGTATTTTTTCAATTTCTTACGCAATGTACCACGGTTGATACCGAGCATATTAGCTGCACGGGTTTGGTTACCGCGGGTGTATTGCATAATCATATCTAACATCGGGTGTTCAACTTCCGCTAATACTAATTCGTAAAGATCATTCACATCTTGACCATCTAATTGTGATAAGTAATTGCGTAAAGCTTGTTTTACTGAATCACGTAATGGTTTGTTTGTTACTTGTGATTGAGAGTTTAAAACTGAAACGGTTAACGCTTCAGACGGACTACGTTGTTGTTCTAACATTTTTCTTTATCCAAAATTGAATTTAAAAAATCTTCCAGCACAATTAACTGCTCTTTCGGTTCATTAATTGCGTTAAAAGTCTGTCTAAAAACGGAATCGGGTTGAATTCCCTGTAAATACCAAGCAACGTGTTTGCGGGCTATTCGATAGCCTTTTTGCTCGCCATAGAACTGATGGAGTTCCTGAATATGACGCAAAATATGACCGCACTTTTCACGCAAACTTGGTGTTTGAATTATCGAATCATGTTCCACTAAAGCCTCAACGGCTTGAAAAAGCCATGGATTGCCTAGTGCGGCACGACCGATCATTATTGCATCAGCACCTGTATACTCAAGTACCTTTTTCGCTTTCGAGGCAGAATCAATATCACCATTCGCAATGACTGGAATTGAAATTGATTGTTTCACTGCTCGAATATTGTCGTATTCCGCTTCACCTTCAAATAAGCATTCTTTCGTCCGCCCGTGAATGGTTAAAGCCTGAATACCAGATTGTTCTGCAATTTTGCCGATTTGCACACAGTTTCGATTTGCTTTATCCCAACCAGTGCGAATTTTTAACGTCACAGGCACATCAACGGCATTCACGACTTCTTTTAAAATTTTTTCCACTAAATCGGGAAATTGAAGAAGTGCAGAGCCCGCCAGCTTTCGATTCACTTTCTTTGCGGGACAGCCCATATTGATGTCGATAATTTCAGCGCCATAGGCTACATTAATTGCTGCAGCTTGGGCCATTTCTAAAGGATCAGAACCTGCGATTTGCACCGCATTTAATCCTAGCTCTTCACTATGTGCTAAACGAAGTTTCGATTTCTCTGTATGCCAAACTTGTGGATTAGTAGACATCATCTCTGAAAACGTTAATCCCGCGCCGTAATGGGCACATAAACGTCGAAAAGGTTGATCCGTAATACCTGCCATTGGCGCCAATAAAATACGATTTTTTAATTCGTAAGAACCAATTCGCATTTATATTATCCTCAATGACAAATTCTAATCTCTCGTAAATCTGGCAACAACAGTCACCGACAAGGGCGGCTATATTACGCAAATTTGCTTTTTTTTGCAAAGGGAAATTTGTTCAAAAAACGCACTTTTTTAATTGACAAAATTCGATCTGCATAGTATCACGCCTATAAAACCTTTTTTAATACGATATTTTTTATATTGAAAAAAGTTGTTGAAAGCATCCTTTCTATAAACTCAATTACTATTGCGCTTAAATATGAAACAATCAATAAATTAATTAAAATAAATATTGAATATTTAGGTGAATAAATAAACTCTCCAGCAAAATGATAGCAATAAAATGAATGAACAAGCCAAATTATTAAACATTTCCTACCTATATCAGCTATAATCTTACGAAAAATTAATGGCGTAATTCTGTAAAGCGTTTTTATTAAAAAAATCATTAATGGTATAAGAAACACCATACTTTCAAATCCAAAATTATTCATTCCATAGTTCATAATAAGATAGAACACTATAGATAACAGTAAGGAAAAAATAATGTTAGAGTTAAATTTACTTAAATTAGTGGATAATACACCAAAAATAAATCCAATAATATAGGCAATAGCCCACCAGAAGAAGTGGCCAATTATCCCATTACCAGACATATTGTGGATAATAATCGCCATTGCAAATAGTGAGACTAAATGATGACGAAGTTTATGTAATAGCGGTGTAATTAATACTAATAAGATATAAGGAAATAGAAACCACCACTCTTCATTATAATTGGAATGAAATCCTATTGCATTCATTAATATAGATTTTGAATTTAGATCCGATATTACATTTTCAACATGGAAATAAATATCAATAGGAATATAAATTAAAAAAACAATAAAAACTTTTCGATATATTGAAACTATTTTAGTTGTATAATATTGCATAGGTTTATCCTTTAAAAAAGAATAACCATAGCCGCTTATAAATAAAAATATAGCAACACAATATTTTCCCCACCAACCTAACGACACCTCAAATTGATTATCACCAAAGAGCCAGATAATTTCAGCCGATTTAGGGATACGATCAGCAAATGGGAAAAGATGATGAATTAACATCAGAATAACGGCGCAGCCTTTTATATACAAAGACTCATCTTTTGTTATAAATTCCCGTGTTATATTATTCAAAATATTCTCCCAATAAAGAACTAGTTCGAAGAATTTGACGTTATGGCTAACTTACCTGTAATACGACACCATTCTTCTTTTACGGCAACAGGATCTAAATCAAACGATTGCGCATAAGCATCGCATACCGATTGCGCTTGCGTTTCTAAAATGCCTGATAATCCAAGATCACCACCCTCTTTCACTAATTGAGATATAATCGGGTAAAGTTCTTTTAATGGTCCAGCCAGAATATTTGCCACAACAACATCTGCTTTTAAATCAGCAAGTTTATCATCGGATAAGAAAAGTTGCAGACGATCTACAACACCATTCTGTTCCGCATTATTACGACTGGCAAGAATCGCTTGTGGATCGATATCAATACCAATTGCATTTTTAGCCCCTAATTTAAGGGCTGCAATGGCAAGAATTCCTGAGCCACAGCCAAAATCGATGACGGTTTTGTCTGTTAAATCCAAGCCATCTAACCACTCTAAACAAAGTGCAGTTGTCGGGTGGGTCCCTGTCCCGAAAGCTAAACCAGGATCAAGCATCACATTAACCGCATTTTGATCCGGCACTTCACGCCAGCTTGGGCAAATCCATAAACGTTGACCAAATTGCATTGGGTGGAAGTTATCCATCCATTCACGTTCCCAGTCTTTATCCTCGATTTGCTCAATTTTGTAAGCAGTATGTTCATCTAAATGATGTGCTTGTTTAAGCAAACTCACAATTTCATTCATATCGGTTTCAGCATCAAACAATGCAATCACATCCGTATTTCCCCACAAACGTGTTTCGCCTGGAAGTGGTTCAAAAATCGGCGTATCTTGGCTATCCATAAATGTGACCGAAATTGAGCCAATTTCTTCTAAAAAGTCGCTAATTTTCTCGGCTTTTTCATTTGTACTATTTAAGCGAATTTGAATCCACGCCATCTTCTTTTCCTTTTAATTAATTTCTTTGTGTAACCATCTGGGTAATAAACTTACGCCCAGGGCTGAAACCACAATAATGATAATCCCAAGCGCTGAAACAAGTGAAACCTCTTCGTTGAGTAATAATACTGCCAAAAAGACACCAAAAATCGGCTCAAGTGCGGTCAAAATTCCCGAGATTTTTGCATCCACTGAATTTAAGCCTTTATTCCATAACCAAAAAGCAAACCAACTACATGCTACGCCGAGATAAATCAAACCGAAGAAACCAAGCCAGTTAAAATGGATATCCCAGTTTTCCGTCAGCAATAAAGTAAATGGCAGCATGGTGATGCTTGCTAACACAATCGAAATGGATGTATAGGCTTGTGCTGAAACCGTTACCACCACTTTTTTCGTCCAACGCAAGCAACAAGCAAACACAATACTTGCCGCCACCACTAAGGAGCAACCCAATAAGCTAATTTCACTTACGCCTTCATTGCCCTGCCCGCCTAGAATTAAAATGGCCACGCCTAAAAAAGCAAAAGCCCCACACACCCAATGATACCATTTGGCACGATCTTGAAAGAAAAAATGTCCTACAAAAATCACACATAATGGCTCTAATCCAATCATGGTCGTTGCGCTCGCCGCGCTCGTATATTTTAAACCAATAAATTGCAGCAAAAAGGTCGCGGTATAATTGAAAAAACCTAGCCACCAAAGCTGTTTTCGTATCGGTTTAGACACGCCTTTCCAACGACGAAAAAAAAGTGGCATCACAATAATCGCCGCCATTAATAAACGAGCTTGGATCATCAAAATGGTGTCCATCATTGTAAAGGTGTATTTAGCGGCAACAAAGGCACTACTCCAAATAAACAATGCTAGGATTTGATAAACCATAAAGTGCGGTCCATTTTTACTGTTTTTTTTGCGCCGAATTGGTTACCCAAGATGAAAGCAATCAAGCCAAATACAAGTGCAGGCACAATCGCATTAAACCCCAATAATTTGATGCCAAATTGAGTCAGCAGCACATAACTGCTTAATCCCACCACCATTGAGCTTATTGCCCCTGCTGCATTTGCTTTATCCCAATAAATGCCTAATACAATCACCCAAAGGAATGCCGCTTCTAATCCCCCGAAAGCAAATAAATTCAACCAAATAATCATATCAGGTGGATTGAGAGCAGCGAGAATTAACAACGCCGATAAAATCAGTGTAATGACCGATGAAATACGGCTAATTCGTTTTTCATTCTTCGCGGCTTCAGGTTTGCTTGCAAGATATAAGTCTTTCACAAAAATTGAGGAGGATTGAATGAGTTGCGCATCAACTGTGGACATAATCGCCGACATCGGCGCGGCTAAGAAAATCCCTGCAACAATAGGAGGAAGCACTTCCAACATTAAGGTTGGAATGACTTTATCTGACACCGTTAAATCTGGCACAACGGCACGCCCTAAAGCGCCCGCCAAATGCATCCCTAACATAATGACTGAAAGGACAATCGTACCAATGAGCATGCCTCGATGTAAGGCTTTACTATCTTTGAAAGCCATACAACGCACGGCTGTATGTGGTAAACCAACCACACCGAAACAGACTAGGATCCAAAACGATGCCATAAATTGAAAATCGAGCATCTCATTCGGGCCGTAAGGACTCACTAAACTCGGATCAATTTCAGTTAATTTATTGACCGCACTTTCTACGCCACCAAGATGGTAAATAACGCCCACTAATAGCACGATTGTGCCAAAAATCATTACCGTACCTTGAATCGTATCAGTTAATACGACGGCTCGGAAACCACCAATAAACGTATAAATGCCAACCGTTAAGGCAAAAATAAGTAAGGCGTGAGTATAAGGAATCCCTATCGTGGTTTCGAGCAATCTTGCTCCACCAATAAATTGCACAACCATAGCAGCAAAGAAGGCAAGCAACAATGCTAGACTGGAAATCCAAACGAGATATTTATTTTTATAACGATAGAGAAATAAATCATTGATAGTAAGCGCATTGGTTTCGCGAGAAAGTAATGCAAACTTTTTGCCCAATGCACCTAAGGCTAACCACACAGCCGGCACTTGGATCATGGCGAGTAATACCCAACCCAGCCCGTATTTATAGGCAGCCCCTGGTCCACCAACAAAAGAACTGGCACTGGCATAAGTGGAAGCCGTTGTCATCGCAAGGACAAAGCCCGTCATTGAGCGATTTCCCACATAATATTCAGTCAAAAAATCACCTTTTACGCGTTTGGTATAAGCAAATAATGCGGCGCCGAAAATAAAAGCTAAATAGATAATTAATGGAAGAATAATACCTAAATTCATTATTTATTCTCCTTTGGCTCAACATCTAGTGGAATATCTAAAAAGACAATTTTGACAATCCAATACCCAATGACGACAAACAAAATAGGTAAATAAATGCAGGATAATTCAAACCACAACGGAAAACCTATTGGCCCAGGCGAGTCCTTAGGTAAATAAGCACAAACACACCATCCTATGACATAAAGAATAGCTAAACCTAATGCCCAACGCGCCTCCTTAGCGGCTTGTTTATAACGTTGTGATAAATCCATAATTACCTCCAGTTAGAAAGTCTTACCCATTTCTAAGAAAATACGATTTTTATCATAGCGATAAAATAGGTGATTACTTGACACTTTTTGATAAGACCATGTAATTTTAGGCGTGATTCCTAAAAAGTAAAGATCACGATGCCATAATGTTACTGCTGATTGATATTCATTATTTTTCTGACGAATATTAAATAAATCAGCACCTTTATAAATTCTACGTGCATACGCAAGGGAAACTCGGGTTGAAATCCCCCATCCCCACTCTTGCCCCCAACCTAAACGGAGGTTTTTACGTTGATAAGCATTGTCTTCATCTCGCGTATTTTCACGATTATAATCAGCACCTATGAACCAAAATTGACCACTCTTAGGAAAATAAGATAACGTATTCGACCAAAGATAATTATTACCATTCAAGTGTTTACGAGTGTTATAACGCTGTTCACCATATTCAAGTGCGGTTGAAATTTGCCACTTTTCATTCAGCCAATAAGTTAAATCTAAACGAGCACCTGAATTCTTCGAATACTGCTTCATTGACTCACTCCCTGATGAGCCTCCTGCATACCATCTTCTTTCTGTAAATGGCATTAATGACATCTCGAAACGCGCTGTTTGGTAGCCTAATCCAGCGCCGATTCTAGCATTCAATTCATTATATTTTTTGTTATCCCAGTAATATTTTCCATAGCTCTCAATAGCAAATTTAACGAAATAACTGCGTGGTAGTGACCATTTTTTCTCTGCATCCGCAAAATAAGAAAAACCTGTGGCACTTTCGCGCGCCCAGGCATTCCAATTTCCAATGCGAGTGCCTGCTTTTGGTGCATTGTTAATATTACTTTCGTTTAAGAAACTCAGACCACCCTGAAACTTCCACTGATCTCGGCGATTAAGCGCCGAAAGATATTGGTCGATCATGACGATAGACTAAGGTGAAACTTGTTCAGCTCTCAGTTTTTGGAATTGATCTTTGGCCGCCTCATTATCATTGTTTAAAAAGAGTGCCTGTGCTAACTGATAACGCAATGGCAGAATGGTCGAATCTTGAGAAAATAGAGTACGATAACGAGTTACCGCCTCCGAAAAACGACCATTTTCACGAGCATTAATTGCATTTGCCCACTCAAGTAAAAATGGATCTTGTTTTGGCAAATTTTGATACAACGGCAGTAATAGTTGAACGACGTCACCGTTATTTTGCAACACTGCAGGAATCAATCCACGTACGATCAAATCAGGGTGTTTTGCTAATTCTTCTTTCGTCATAGAAAGTGTATGTTTATCATCACGTTTTTCTGGAATTTGTGGCTTTTGAGTGGATAAGTCAGGTTTCGCAAGCTGAAGCTGATCATCAAACCGCTCATCCCGAGGTTGAGGAGACTTCTCTAGTGCAAAAGAGAATGAACTAAGCAATAATGAAGAGCTTAAAAATAAAATAAGTTTAGATTGTGAAGTCATTTTTTATTCCTATAAAGAAAAATAAAGCAAGCCAAAGGCTTGCTTTAAAATTTACAAAAATTTTCTAATTTTTTCTAGCACCAAAAACACCAAATTTATCATTTCCTTGATAAGTTCCAGCCACTTCGTCTGCATCTTTTCCATAGAAGCCACCTTCAACCTGAACACCTTGGCTATTTATTCCACTAAATTGATTGCCTTGAATTTTGGCAGATAAGGAAACATCATCAAAATGTAGATGAGGAGGAAGAGCGCCTCCAGCAATATCATTTGATACGAGGACATCATTAAAACCTGTTTTCGCTAAAGAAATTGTTCCATTTAGTGTTTTATCTGCAAAATTTGCAGTAAGTCTGGCTGATGATAAGAAATATCCCTCTTTTTTAGCTGCCTCTAAATGACTACCATATCCAGTATAATTGACTATACCTGATTGAGGCATTTCTGTTGTTGGATTTACACCGAATGCAACATGATAATAAGAGTTCAGCGAAGGATCTGTAAATGTACCCCAACGAATGTTCTTATAGTTTTTACCGCTAACACTACGTTGCGATTTAGGAGAAAACTCCTCTAGCAGTTCTTTTGCATTAATTCCAATGAATCCGGGACGTTCATAATACCCTGATGGAATAATTTCAATTTCTTGACCTTCAACATTAACGAGATTCACATTATTGTCATCATGTATTTGTCTTTCAATTGTAGTAATTACTCCATTCTCTTTGTTAACTTCAAATCCTACTCGACTAAGCACAATTTGTTCTTCATTTTTTGGTTGTTCAGCTGGTTTTACTAGCTCACTTGGTTTTACTAGCTCAGCTGGTTTCACTGTCTCAGCTGGCTTTACTGGCTCAGCTGGTTTTACTGGCTCAGCTGGTTTTACTGTCTCAACTGGTTTCACTTGCTCAGCTGGTTTCACTGTCTCAGCGGATTTCACTGTCTCAGCGGATTTCACTGTCTCAGCGGATTTCACTGTCTCAGCGGGTTTCACTGTCTCAGCTGGTTTTACTAGCTCAGCTGATTTTACTAGCTCAGCTGGTTTTACTGGCTCAGCTGTTTTTACTGGCTCAACTGGTTTTACTGACTCAGCCGGTTTTACTAGCTCAGCTGGTTTTACTAGCTCAGCTGGTTTTACTGGCTCAGGTGTTTTTGCTTGATCAGCTGGTTGAGTATTGCTACCACCACTACTTCCACAGGCAGCTAACGTTACAGTTGCAAGAATTATTAAACTTAATTTAGAGAGATTAAATTTCATTGTTTTTCCTTAGGTAAAAATAAATAGGTACACATTATAAAGAGATTTAAAATATCTTTTCAAAGAAAATATATTAATTATCAAAAGATATAAAAATGGCTAACTTACGTTAGCCGTTTCATGTTAATCATACATCCCTAATTTCTTCTCTAAATAGTGGATATTCGCACCACCTTTTTGGAAGTTTTCATCTTCAAGAATGAGTTCATGAAGTGGGATATTTGTTTTGATACCATCAATGATCGTCTCAGATAATGCATTTTGCATACGACGGATTGCGACATCACGCGTATCACCGTATGTGATTAATTTTGCGATCATAGAATCGTAGTGTGGTGGAACGGTATAACCAGCATATACATGAGAATCCCAACGAACCCCTAAACCACCTGGTGAGTGCAAGTGAGCAACTTTACCTGGAGATGGTAAGAATGTTTTTGGATCTTCTGCATTGATACGACATTCAATTGCATGACCTTTCACTTTGATATCTTCTTGTTTATAAGAAAGTGGTAAACCAGCTGCAATGCGCAATTGTTCTTTCACTAAATCTACACCGGTAATCATTTCTGTTACTGGGTGCTCTACTTGAATACGGGTATTCATTTCAATGAAATAGAATTCACCATTTTCATACAAGAATTCAAACGTACCTGCACCGCGATAGCCAATTTCAACACAAGCATTCGCACAACGAGTGCCGATGTCACGACGAACTTCTTCTGTAATACCCGGCGCAGGTGCTTCTTCCACGACTTTTTGGTGACGACGTTGCATAGAACAATCCCGTTCTGCAAGATAGATTGCATTACCGTGTGTATCCGCTAAAACTTGAATTTCAATATGGCGTGGATTTTCTAAATATTTTTCCATGTAAACCATATCATTGTTAAACGCGGCTTTTGCTTCAGCTTTTGTCATCGCAATAGATTCTTCAAGTGCATCTTCGCTACGAACGACACGCATACCACGACCACCGCCACCGCCAGATGCCTTGATAATAATTGGATAGCCAATACGTTTTGCAATTTCTTTATTTTTTGCGATATCGCTGCCTACTGGACCATCTGAACCCGGTACACAAGGCACGCCCGCTTTTTTCATTGCTTTAATTGCAGAAACTTTATCCCCCATCAAACGAATGACGTCTGCAGTTGGGCCAATAAAAATAAAACCAGAACGCTCAACTTGCTCTGCAAAATCTGCGTTTTCAGAAAGGAAACCATAACCAGGGTGAATCGCATCCGCACCGGTTACTTCTGCTGCGGCAATAATGGCAGGGATATTTAAATAACTTTTTACAGATGGCGCAGGTCCGATACAAACTGTTTCATCTGCAAGTAATACGTGTTTTAAATCACGATCGGCGGTAGAGTGAACCGCCACAGTTTTAATGCCTAATTCTTTACAGGCACGCAAAATACGCAGTGCAATTTCACCACGGTTAGCAATCACAACTTTTTCTAACATAACAATTTCCACTTGGGTGAAAAAATGGCGAGAAAGCTCGCCATTTCAGATTGATAGGGATTATTCGATAACGATTAATGGTTGATCAAATTCAACCGCTTCGCCATCATTCACTAAGATTGCTTTAACCACACCAGCTTTGTCTGCTTCGATACGATTCATCATTTTCATTGCTTCAACGATACAAAGTGCATCGCCTACTTTGACTGTTTGTCCCACTTCAACGAAAGCTTTCGCTTCTGGACTTGGGCTACGATAGAACGTACCTACCATTGGTGAACGCACTTGGTGGCCAGAAACTTCAGCGACTGGCGCTTCAGCAGGTGCAGCTGCCGCTGGAGCAGCTGCAGGAGCCGCAACGGGTGCGACAGGCGCCGCTGCATATTGAATTGCAGCAGGTACAACAGCTGGTGCCGCACGACTAATACGTACTGTACCTTCTTCTTCTTGCACTTCTAATTCAGTGATACCCGATTCTTCTACTAATTCAATCAGTTTTTTGATTTTACGAATGTCCATACGCTCTTCCTAAAAATAATAATGAATTGTTAACCGCACTTTCAGAATTGATTTCTAAAGTACGGTCATTTTGAAACCTGTTTTTGTGTCGGCAAGATTACCGCAAAATCACGCACTTTGCGATAAATTTCTGCGAAAATCTGTAAATTTTGTGAAATTTTATGCTTTTTTATTTAAAAAATCTAACGCAAATTGAAGAGCAAACTCATAACCTTTCGCACCTAAGCCACAAACCACCCCTTCAGCCACATCACTAAAGTAAGAATGGTGACGGAATGGCTCGCGCTTATGTACATTAGACAAATGGATTTCAACAAATGGAATTGACACAGCAAGCAAGGCATCACGCAATGCAACACTGGTATGCGTATAAGCCGCAGGGTTAATTAAAATAAAATCCACTTTCTGAAAACTTTGATGAATCTTATCGATTAACTTTTCTTCGCTATTTGCTTGAAAGCACGCCAAATTCACATCATACTGCGCCGCAAGTTTTACCATATTTTCTTCAATGGCAGATAACGAAAGCGAACCATAATGTTTCGGTTCCCTTGCCCCCAACATATTTAAGTTTGGGCCATTTAACAGCAAAATATTAAATTTTTTTGACATTTTCACATCCTTTAACTTGTGCGAATTATAGCGATTTTTTGTGTAATGGTGGTCGTATCTCTAGACGATTTTGGTAATAAATTCTGAATTTAAATCAATTAGCGGTAAATCTGAGCCTGGCCACGCACGTAATACTTGATGTTGCATTAAATTTAACGTATCTAATCCTGGCGTCACATTGGGTGTATATTGTGCCGCGATACGAGCGAGTTGCGTTAATCCAAGGCTACTTTCAATGCTCGAGCTAATCACTGCTTTTATGCCTAAATAATGTGCTTGTGCGATCAGCTTTTGACAATCTTGTAGCGAACCAACCAGTGTTGGTTTAATCACAATGGCACTTAAGTGTGGTTCTTTTTCTAAAAGGAAGCCTGGCTCACGCACACTTTCATCCCAAGCAATATTAATGCCTGTTTGAGCTGCAAACTGACGGCTTTCTTCACGAGTTTTACAAGGTTCTTCCAGAAATTGAATACGAGAACGATGTTGCAGTTTTACTTTCTCCGCAAATTTTAAGGCTTTTTCTAAAGTCCATTGACGATTCGCATCTAGACGTAATTGCAAATCAGGAATGGCTTCCAAAAACATGTCGGCAATTAAACCATCACGATTCGTTTCATACATGCCGACTTTGATTTTAGCGACTTTGTCACCTGGCATTTGATTCAATTCTGAATATAACTCATCAGGATCACCATAGCACAAAGGTGCAGTGTGATAGTTACCTTCCTCATTTAAATAACGTTTCATCTCATCCATCGCCGTGCTAATACCGAAGGCAACAGAAGGATAACAACCGTCAAGGGGGACTCTTGGTGCTTCGCAGCTTGCATGACACCAATTCGTCAGCCATTCAATGGCTTGCTCTTGCGCTTGTTCGATGGTTTCTTCGCTAAACCCAGGCAAAGGTGCAATTTCGCCCCAGCCATCACGGCTGCAAGCAACACGTACAATCAAACCTTCTCGACGTTTCAAAAAGCGTCCACGTAAAATTAATTGGCTGTCGACGGGAATAGAATAACGATAAAGATTAAATGATTTGGTTTTCATCTTGTTCTCCTTGATAGCAAAAGTGCGGTTAAAAATAATTTTTTAACCGCACTTCCCTTATTTAAAAGGCACGTGTTTCATAAATAATTTACGCTTTAATCTTATAATTTCTTTTCTTATTCTTTCAACCACTGAAAATTTTGTCTGATTTTCATGAACTAAATCTCTACCTTTTTGCAAGCTGCTTTCAAAAGGTTTATCTGGATTCACAACAAAATCTTGTACACAAATACCGGGTGAAAGCTGTACCACGTTGTAATCCTTTAAATTTAAAAAATCCTCAAAGATAAGAGAATCAATTGCAATTTCAAGCGGTTTATTTTTTACCTGTTTGAGAAGGTATTTCGCACCTTTTGCCATGACTGTATAACCTGCAGTTCCTGACTGCTTAAATGTGATAGGATAAATCTTTCTATGACACTTTACTACTTTAGGCCTACGAAATACCATTTTTCCATTAGCCTCAAGCTTTAGCACATCAACATCATCAGGCAAATAATCAATCTCTAATAACTTCTTCGCATTCTCACCTAAGTGAATATCATCTTCAAAAATATTGATATAATCTAAATTATTTTCTACTGCCAGATCCCATAACGCAATATGACTTAATGCACAACCAATTTCACCATCCGATAATTTGGCGTTTGGTGACCTATCTAAAGTAATATTAAATTTCTTTGCAACATCCTCAATACGATCTGGTGTGACCGCATCAAAAAATGAAAAAGGGATTTTTTGCTGACCAAATTCTTGTTCAATATGTTTGCGACGTTTAGTTTCTTTGATTAAACTAATCACATAATTATATTGTTTTTCGCAACCCATAAAAATATTTTCCAAATAGCAATAAAGATTTCAATATATTTTCAAAAGTGCAGTTAAAAACACACTGATTTTGAACCGCACTTTTTATGTTCAAATTAAGGATTACGTCTGAATTTGCTGAAGTCTGGTGCGCGTTTTTCGTTAAATGCGTTACGCCCTTCTTGACCTTCTTCAGTCATATAGAACAACATGGTTGCATTACCCGCGAGTTCTTGTAAACCTGATTGACCATCACAGTCCGCATTCAATGCAGCTTTCAAGCAACGTAACGCAATTGGGCTGTTACGTAACATTTCACGGCACCAACGCACGGTTTCTTTTTCTAAATCAGCATAAGGCACGACAGTATTCACTAAGCCCATATCTAATGCTTCTTGCGCATTATATTGACGGCATAAGAACCAAATTTCGCGTGCTTTTTTCTGACCCACTAAACGCGCCATATAGCTTGCACCCCAGCCACCGTCAAATGAACCTACTTTAGGACCAGTTTGACCAAAGATTGCATTGTCTGCTGCAATGGTTAGATCACATAACATATGAAGTACGTGGCCACCACCAATTGCGTAACCTGCCACCATTGCTACAACTGGTTTTGGACAAGTACGAATATCGCGTTGGAAATCCAATACATTTAAATGATGCACACCGCTTTCATCTTTATAGCCGCCGTAGTCACCACGAATTTTTTGGTCACCACCAGAACAGAATGCTTTTTCGCCTTCACCGGTTAATACAATCACGCCAATTTTTTCATCGAAACGAGCGTTAGAAAAAGCATGGATCATTTCTTTAACTGTTTGCGGTCGAAATGCGTTACGCACTTCTGGACGGTTAATAGTAATTTTTGCAATACCATCAGTCGATTTGTGGAAACGAATATCAGTGTAACCTTCGCTATGATCAACCCACTCAACTGGTGCATATAAAACATCATCTTTTGGATTTTGCATTGTTCTTTCCTTTATAAGTGTAAAAAGTGCGGTCATTATAACGGAAGTTTTTTACTTCGGGAAAGAAAATCACGTCGCTATTAGATAATCACTTTACAATCAGATTGTTGTTGCTAAAATTTTGGCAATCTAGATATTATAAGGAAATTTAAGTGAGAAAATTTATTATTTTCGGCGCAACTGTACTCTTAAGTGCTTGTGGTTTATTTGGCCCATCACAATCGCCGATCCCCGCAGAATTTGCACAAGCGGATTACCTCCTTTCAGATGTGAATGCGAAAACATGGGCAACGTCAAGTAAACAAGCTGAACAATGTATCTATCCGAATTTGACCCGAATTCAACAACAACACTTCGCTAAAGAAGATAGCTACATTCATTCCCAATATGTCTTTTTCTATCCGTTAGAAAAAATCATCGGGGAAAACTATGTGAAAATGATTCAAAAAGATGAAAAATCAATGAATTACGCAACTTATCAATTTAAGAAATTCCGTACAGAAGTCGGGGATGTTGACTCGTTAGATCCTAAAGCATGTCAAATCTTACGAACTCAAGCCAAAGAAGATTTAGATGTCGTAAAAGGTCAATATATAAATGGCATGGTAGATGAAACCAAAAATGACGATGGTACATTGAAGAAAACGGGTGATGGTATTGCCACCAATCAAAACAAATTCTTCTTTGATATTATTAAATGGGGTTCAGCTCTCCTCCTTTAGTAATTTCACTCTTCACGATCAAAATCAATTAAATGCACGATTCGGATGGAAAATCGTGCATTTTTTATTGCCCAATTACAAATCTTCAAAAACTAATACCTTTATTAATGAATTTAACTTACAATGGAAGATAATAATTATCATTAATAATGAGGTAAATATGATTATTTCATCCGCAAACGATTATCGTCAAGTTGCTAAACGTAAGGTTCCTCCATTTATGTTTCATTATGCTGATGGTGGCTCTTATTCCGAACATACACTTACACGTAATGTAAGTGATCTATCTAACATAGCATTACGGCAACGTGTGCTCAATGATATGTCTCAATTAAATACTGAAATTGAATTATTCGGTGAAAAGCTTTCTATGCCGTTAGTATTGGCTCCTGTAGGTGCATGTGGTATGTACGCAAGTCGTGGTGAAGTTCAAGCTGCAAAAGCTGCCGATAATAAAGGTATTCCATTTACGCTTTCAACTGTGTCAATTTGTCCAATTGAAGAAGTAGCTCCAACACTCAAACGTTCCATGTGGTTCCAACTTTATGTTCTAAAAGATCGAGGCTTTATGAAAAATGCGCTCGAACGAGCAAAAGCAGCAGGTTGTAAGACATTGGTCTTTACTGTAGATATGCCAACCCCTGGTGCACGTTATCGTGATATGCATTCAGGCATGAGTGGCGAATATAAATGGCTTCGTCGAACATTACAAGGTTTCACTCATCCATTATGGTCTTACGATATGCTCATGAAGGGGCGTCCATTTACATTAGGTAATGTTTCTCAATATATGGGTAAACCGGTAGGGTTAGATGATTACATTGGTTGGTTAACTGACAACTTCGACCCTTCTATTTCGTGGAAAGATTTAGAATGGATACGTGATTATTGGGATGGTGCTATGGTTATCAAAGGTATTTTAGATGCTGAAGATGCTAAAGATGCTGTTCGCTTTGGTGCTGATGGGATCGTGGTATCCAACCATGGAGGTAGACAACTAGATGGTACGCCATCAACAGCTCAAGCTTTACCTTATGTCGCTGATGCAGTCAAAGGTAATATAAAAATTCTTGCAGATAGTGGTATTCGTAATGGATTAGATGTAGTACGTATGATCGCATTAGGTGCTGATGCTACTATGATTGGTCGTTCTTTTGTATATGCTCTTGGAGCAGATGGTCAACGTGGCGTAGAGAATATGCTCGATATATTTCATAAAGAAATGCGTGTAGCAATGACACTAACAAGCAATAAGAATATCACAGATATTACTCGTGATGCTTTGGTGGATTTCAGCAAATAAATTTTAAATTTCATAATCTAAAATCATTTAACAGCGTGAATATTTTACGCTGTTTTTATTTTATTAGAAAACGATTGCGATCAAAAAAAGCTTATCTTTTCAGGAAAAAAGAAAAATAGTCGTTTTAATCCGATCCATTTTCCGTTAGTCTATCCAGAATTACTTTTTACAAGGAGAAAACATCATGACAACGCTTTTTGATATTGCACAAAACTGGTTAAACCAAGATCCTGATGCAGAAACTCATGCAGAATTAACCGCACTTTTAACCGCGGCGAAAAATGGTGATAAAAAAGCACAATCTGAATTACAAGCTCGCTTTAGTAGCCGTTTACAATTTGGTACTGCAGGGCTTCGTGGACCATTACAAGCAGGCCCTATGGGGATGAACCGTGTTTTAGTAGCACAAGCAGCAGGTGGTTTAGCGGATTATTTAAAAGATTACGACAAACAACCTTCTATCGTGATTGGTTACGACGGTCGTAAAAACTCTGATGTTTTCGCACGTGATACCGCTGAAATCATGGCGGGGGCAGGCGTTAAAGCTTATTTACTTCCACGTAAATTACCCACTCCAGTATTAGCTTACGCAATTCAATATTTTGATACCACAGCAGGTGTTATGGTGACAGCAAGTCACAACCCACCAGAAGATAACGGTTATAAAGTGTATTTAGGCAAAGCGAACGGCGGTGGCCAAATCGTTTCGCCTGCAGATAAAGATATCGCTGCATTAATCGACAAAGTCGCAGTGGGTAATGTAAAAGATTTACCTCGTAGCCAAGATTATGTTGTGTTAGATGATGAAGTAGTTAACGCTTATATTGAAAAAACGGCTTCTCTTGCTAAAGAACCTAAAGCAGACATTAACTACGTTTATACCGCAATGCACGGTGTAGGCTATGAAGTATTAAGCAAAACCTTAACCAAAGCAGGTCTTCCACAACCTCATATTGTGGCAGAACAAGTATGGCCAGATGGCACATTCCCAACAGTAAACTTCCCTAACCCAGAAGAAAAAGGGGCATTAGATTTAGCCATTAAAGTGGCAAAAGAACACAATGCGGAATTCATTATTGCCAATGACCCTGATGCAGACCGTTTAGCAGTAGCTGTTCCAGATGCACAAGGTAACTGGAAACCTTTACACGGCAACGTAGTAGGTTGTTTCTTAGGTTGGTATTTAGCAAAACAATATCATGCAAAAGGTGAGAAAGGCGTATTAGCGTGTTCTTTAGTGTCCTCTCCAGCGCTTGCTGAAATTGCGAAAAAATACGGCTTCCAATCAGAAGAAACCTTAACCGGTTTCAAATACATCGGTAAAGTTCAAGGCTTATTATTCGGTTTCGAAGAAGCGCTTGGTTACTTAGTTGACCCAGATAAAGTACGCGATAAAGACGGTATTTCAGCGGCGATCGTATTCTTAGATTTAGTGCGTCACTTAAAAGCACAAGGTAAAACCTTAGCGGATTATGCCAATGACTTCACACAAGAATTCGGTGCTTATGTAAGTGGTCAAATTTCTATCCGTGTAAGCGATTTATCTGAAATCGGTAAATTAATGACCGCACTTCGTAACACGCCTCCAGCTGAAGTAGGTGGTGTTAAAGTGGCACAATTCATCGACCACACTAAAACTGATCGCCAAAGCGACATCCTTGTATTCGTATTAGAAAACGGTAGCCGCTTAATCGCTCGTCCATCTGGTACTGAGCCGAAAATCAAGTTCTACCTTGATGCTCGCGGTAAAGATCCAAAAGACGCGGATCAAGTTTTAGCACAATTTGATGAAGGCGTTCGTCAAATCCTTCGTCAAGATGCTTACGGCAAACAGGATTGCTAATTGAGCAAACTATTAAATAATAAAAAACGCTAGGTTTGATGCCTAGCGTTTTATTTTTGCTTATTTCAATGCAAGTTGTAGCTTGCCCTGATGTTTTTCTAATAAAGCCTCTGCTTGAGCACGATCTAATCCACTCAGAATCATCATAATCGCTAATTTCGCATTTTGATCAGCCTGCTTTAATGTCTCTTCTGCGAGAGCCTTATCGCAATCCGTGGCTTGCATGACGATACGAATGGCACGAGCTTTCAGTTTTTTATTACTTGCCTGCACATCCACCATTAAGTTTTGATAGCATTTACCCATTAAAATCATAGAAGCCGTAGTCAGCATATTCAGTACTAATTTTTGTGCTGTGCCTGATTTCAAGCGGCTCGAGCCAGTTAGCACTTCTGGTCCCACGACAGTATCAATGGCAATATCCACAATATTCGCCATCGCTGAATTCGTATTACTTGCAATCGAAACCGTCACTGAACCTAAACGTTTCGCATATTCCAATGCACCGATCACATAAGGGGTTCGTCCACTTGCAGCAATACCCACCAACACATCTTTTGAGGAAAAGTGAATTGTTTGTAAGTCCACCACGGCTTGTGCTTTACTGTCTTCCGCCCCTTCAATTGGATGACGTAATGCGCGCTCGCCGCCTGCAATAATACCTTTCACCATTTCAGGTGACACACCAAATGTTGGCGGGCATTCAGACGCATCGAGTACGCCTAATCGACCACTGGTTCCTGCGCCAATATAGACTAATCGACCGCCTTGTTGAAATGCAGCAACGATACGTTCAACCGCTTGGGCAATTTGAGGTAAACATTTTTCAATTGCCAAAGGCACTTGCTTATCTTCCTGATTCATTAACTGCGCAATTTCCAATGCAGATAAGCTATCTATATGCATGGAATTGGGATTTCGTTGTTCAGTAATTAGAGTTGAAAGGGTTTGTAATAAATTCTCTGCCATGGTTTATTCCTTTGGAAAAATCGCCCCTAAACTGACCGCACTTGTGGCGCCCGTCACACTCGGCAAATTAGCGGGTAAATTATGCATACGACGATAAGCCAACCAAGCAAAAGCTGCCGCTTCCACATAATCGATATCAAGCTCTAATTCCGTCGTCAGTTGAATACGCCAAGTTGGCAACGCCTGTTTTAAACCATTCATGATCGCCTGATTTTTAGCCCCCCCGCCACAAACAAGTAATCGACATGGTAATGTCGTCTGAATATTATTAAGGGCTAAAACAATGCTTTGCACGGTAAATTCAGCCAAAGTAGCTTGCACATCTTGTGGTAAAAGTGCGGTCGTTTTGCCTGCTATTTTTTGAATTTTCCTCTCTAGCCAAGCCAAATTAAATAATTCACGCCCCGTGCTTTTCGGTGGTGGAAGCTGAAAGAAATCTTCATCTAATAATGCCGCTAACAAATCTGGATTCACTTGACCTGAAACCGCCCATTCACCATTTTGGTCGTAAGCTTTGCTTTGATGTTTTTCGATCCATTGGTCAAGCAAGGTATTACCTGTTCCCGTATCAAAGCCAATGACAGGCTGTTCGGGTATCAATAACGATACATTACTTATACCACCAATATTCAGCACCACCGTTGTCCAATGAGGATCAAAAAATACCGCTTGATGAAAAGCGGGTACTAAAGGCGCCCCTTGTCCACCAAACGCCATATCTTTACGGCGCAAATCACCAACGACCGTAATGCCTGTTTTAGCGGCTAATAAATTCATATCACCAATTTGCATGGTAAACGGAAATTGACCTTTTGGGGAATGCCACACTGTTTGACCATGGCAGCCAATGGCATCAATCTGTTCTGGCTTTAACTGGTGTTTACGTAAAAAATCATTGACGCAATCGGCATAAAGCAAGCCAAATTGATGATCGAGTTCACCCAATGCTTGTAACGACGTTTCACCCGATTGAATAAGTGCGGTCACTTTTTCACGTAAATTTGTCGGCATCGGCGTAAAATCTGCCGCAATTAATTTGGTTTGATTCGATTGGATGTCAGTAAGGGCAATATCCACCCCGTCAAGGCTGGTGCCAGACATAATGCCAAGATAATAAGTCATAGTGTTCAATTCATGAGTTTTTCAGAATTATAGCGGATTTAAAAAAAATAAAAAAAGAGAGAACATTATAGTTCTCTCTTTTCATCATGGATGATTCTTATAAGTCATCAATGACTAAATAGATTTTTGCTACTGGACCATGTACGCCAATCACTTTAATCAATTCAATATCTGCGGTTGAACTTGGACCTGAGATAATATTGATACAAGATGGCATACGCTCGCCTTGTTGTGCTTTATCGTGTAACACTTTCGCCACTTGTGCAACACGTGGAAGTACTTGGCTTTTACGTACAACAACAATTGATTTTTCAGGTAATAAACTCACTGAACGTCCACGATCTGCGCTAGAGAATAAGACGATTCCGCCAGTTTCCGCCAAACCATATTCTGCATAAACCACACCAAGATTAGCTTTTTCAGAAAAACTAATATTATCTTGTGCTGTTTCTGGTGACCATGTATGGCAAGTATATTTCGCTTCAAGCGCCGCAGGAATACCAAGTGCGGTCAATCTTTCATCGGAATTAAGCACAACATTACCGCCGCCATATTTTTCACAGAGAGCAAGTAAGGTTTGTACTGCATCAGACTCTTTACACACATTTACGTCCACCATCATGGTTTTAGCTGAATTGGTAAATTCATTCGCTAAATCAACCGCGCTTAAATGGGTTAAACGCTCAGTTGGGTATGTATTGACTGGTGCGTCCATCGGTTCAGGTACGATAGCACGGGCTTTACCCATTTTCGCCGCTAATTTATTAAGAAAATTTTCGCGATTTTGTAAATCCATGCTTATTATCCTCTCTCTCTATTATTAAACCATTGACGGAAACTTTCACCATCTGCTTGTGGTAAATCTCGTGCTTTTGTCCATTCACCCAATGCGCCAAATGTGATTGGTGCTTTCCCATTTTTGATCAACTTACCCGCTAATTTTGCTCCAATATTCACACCAGCTTTCCATAGTGTTGGGTTAGCATTGGCTGTGGTGAAACCAAAAATAGATAAACGCTCCATCGCAGGAGTTTTACCTAACTCTACCATTTTCTCGCGGTGTTTTAAGATTAACTGTGCTAATGGAATACGCACCGGACAGACTGAGTTACACGCATTACATAATGAACAAGCATACGGCAATTCTTTAAACTCATCGTAGCCACCTAGTAATGGAGAAATCACTGCACCAATTGGACCCGGGTAAATAGAACCATAACCATGACCACCGATTTGACGATATGCCGGACAGGTATTCAAACAGGCGCCGCAACGGATACAACGTAAAACTTCTTGGAATTCAGAAGCTAAAATATCTGAACGACCATTATCCACGATAACCAAATGGAATTCTCCAGGTCCATCAGTTTCACCTGCAACACGAGGACCTGTTAACCACGTGTTATAACCGGTTAATTTCGCCCCTACCGCACTACGAGCAAGCATCGTAATTAACACATCCACTTCTTGGAAAGTTGGTGCTAAACGCTCCATTCCCATCACGGCAATATGTGTTTTTGGTAAAGTAGTGGCTAAACGTAAGTTACCTTCATTCGTCACTAAACAAACTGAACCGGTTTCTGCTACGGCAAAATTACAGCCACTGATACCAATATCCGCTTCTAAAAAATCTTGACGAATTTTTTTACGTACGAAACTCGTCATATCTTCTGGAGTTTCCTCACCTTCATAGCCGAGTCGCTCAGCTAAATCTTTGCGGATTTGGTGACGATCTTTATGAATTGCTGGCACAACGATATGGGATGGTTTATCACCTGAAATTTGTAAGAGATATTCCCCTAAATCGGTTTCGATCACTTGCATACCTTCTTTTTCAAGCACGTCGTTTAAACCGATTTCTTCTGTCACCATGGATTTGGATTTTACGATTTTCTTCGCATTTTTCTCTAATGCTACTTTGCGAATATAAGCACTCGCTTCTTCGGCAGTTTCAGCAAAATACACTTTACCGCCATTTTCAATCACTTTTTCGCTTAATTGATACAAATAAGCATCTAAATTAGCTAAAACATGGTTACGAATCTGTTTAGATAAATCACGCCATTCTTCCCAATGACCTAATTCGTCCACCATTTTTTGACGGTTAGCACCAATAGTTTCTTGGGCTTTCACTACCGCTTTACGCATGATAGTATTATGTACTTCGTGATCAACACGCGCTTTAAAAGGAAGATGACTGGTTTTTAGTGACATATTATTTCTCCCCTTGCATTAATACTTCCGCAATGTGCATCACTTTGATCTTGCTGCCTTCGCGTTGTAAACGACCACCAATGTTTAATAAACAGCTGACATCGGCACCAATTAAATATTGTGGTTCAACCTCTTCAATACGCTCAACTTTTTCTTTTACCATTTCGCCAGAAATCTCTGCCATTTTCACAGAGAAAGTTCCACCAAAACCACAACAAGTTTGCTGATTATGAATAGGAAGCAACTCTAAACCTTTCACTCCTTTTAAAAGAGCAATGGGCTCATCAACAATACCTAATTTTCGAGATAAGCTACAAGAAGGGTGATAAACTGCTTTACCTGGCAGATATGCGCCGACATCCGTTACACCAAGTTTATTGACAATAAAATCGGTTAAATCACAGAAACGAGCCACCACTTTTTTTGCGCGCTCTGCCCAATCTAACTCACCCACTTTGGTGAAATAGTCAGGATAGTTTTTAATCGCATAAACACAGGAACCTGCAGGGGCAACGATGGGATAATCGTTCACTTCAAAGGTTTTGACTAAGTTTTTCATGCCAGGGATGGCTTGTTTGGTGTAACCGCTGTTTAATGCAGGTTGCCCGCAACAGCCTTGTTTTTCAAGAAAGATAACATTACAACCGAGTTTTTCCAGTAGTAATACGGTGTTTTTCGCCACACCGCTTTTTACGACATCAGCAATACAGGTAACGTAGAAATTTACGTTCATAAATAATTACTCCAACAGTAATAGAAAATAAAAAGTAAAATATTCGATAAAAGTTAAGCAACCGCCGATAAAGTACGGTTGCTTTTTGCCTCTATTTTAGAGCGCGTAGAATAGCGGAATTAAGAAACTTGCGCAAAGGGCTGCAATGATACCGTAAACGACCATTGGTACAATCGTAGTCTTAATGATTGTTCCTTCTTTGTTTTGAATATTCAATACAGAAGAAACGGCTACGATATTATTAATACATACCATGTTACCCATCGCTCCACCAACTGATTGTAACGCAAGAATTAAGGTCACAGATAAACCGGTGGTTTCAGCGGTCGATAATTGTACGCTACCGAATGTTAAGTTAGATACCGTATTTGACCCCGAGAAGAATGCACCTACCGCACCTAAGAAAGATGAGAAGATTGTCCAGTCACTACCGGTCACTTCTGCAAAGGTACGACCGATGATTTTCACCATAGAATGCTCGCCACCTACTAACATCAAGTTTACCATAACTAAGGCTCCCATTAAGGCAATAAATGGATTTTTTACTTGGCTTAAGCTTGCACTAAAAATACCTTTTGCTCTGCTGAAGTTCACGCCGAAAAGTGGTAATGAAATTAATACGGTAATGACAAATGGGATTAACGCAGGCACATAAAGTAGTTTATAGCTTTCACTCACTTCTGAACCAAAGATATTTTTTAAACTAAAAATTAAACCTTTACTGACTTCAAATGTACCTAATGAACCTAACACGGTGGAGAACCACACATCTTTGTTATTCATTAAGCCTTTTAAGCCTAATTCAGGAATACGTGTAACAATTAAGAATAAAATTAATAAACCAGTAGGGAGTAATGCTTTAGCAACTTGGCCCGTACTAACCGCATTATTATCTAACTTGTTTTCAACTTTCGCTAAACCAATACCTTTATTCGCTACAAATACAGAAATAAAGAGACCAATTGCGCCACCCACTAATGATGGGAATTCATAGTTAAATTGAGCTATGATGGCGAAAGGAATGATACAAGAAAATACACTGATATAAATAAAAACAATATTTTGACGGATTTCTTTCCAGGTCACCATGATGCGTAATGCCATCAATGGAATCACTAATGCCGCAATGGAGTGAATAAACGCTGTCATCGAGCCAATTTCAAGAATCGATTTTGAATCTAATTTTAACGGACCAAAACCGAACCAAGTTGGTGTACCTACTGCTCCAAAAGAAACCGGAACTGAGTTCATCACCAAAGCTAACATGGCGACTTTTAATGGATTAAAACCTAATCCCATTAAAATTGGTGCGGCAATCGCAGCTGGCGTACCAAAGCCACTTGCGCCTTCAATCATAAAAGCAAATGCCCAGCCGATAATCATTAATTGTGCAACTGGGTTTGGGTTAATATTGCCTAACCATTTACGCATCGTATCGGTTGCACCAGATACTTCTGAAAATTTATTAAACAGAATTGCCCCAAAAATCACCGTAATTGGTGTTTGAACAGCCACAATAGCAGCGGTCACATTCGCACTAATCGTTACGATGTCGGTATTAAAATGAAGAAGGTGAACGCCCATCACTAAAGTTGCAATCCAAGGTAATGCAACATAAGAAGGTAATGCATTACGCTTTACCATTAAATAAATTAATAAAATGATGGGAAAAACACTAAGAATAAAAGATAGAGTCATACTTAATCCTCTTATGTAACTAAAAATTGCGCGTATTCTATGGTTTTTGAAGAAAAAGCCTATACCCTATTTAGTGAAATTTGTTAAAAATGTGACAAAGATCTCATAATTTTTTAACATTTTCACCTTTTATTGTAACAATTTTTTAACTATTCAAAAAATCTGATAAAAATACAGGAATTGTGATAGAAAATAAATTTTCATGATAAAATCATATAACGAAAAAATCCTTGCAAAGGCTGACTTTACCAAGGATTTTTAAGTGTAAAATAGATTAAAAGGAACTATTTTTAGCTATTTATGGAATAAGGAAGAGATTCAATTTTTAGAACAGTTCCATCTTCAGGTAAACGGAAATGCATCCCTTCTTCTAAATCGTTATTCATCACCACTTGTAACCATAAAACGCCGTCAAAATTAACCGCACTTACGATCGTGCCCGTTTTACGCCAAGTTGTTTCTAACTGCATTTCTATTTCGCTGCCGATTTTCGGTGTAACCGTGGTTTTTCCTGAAAGCACATACATCGCTCGTTTATTGGCGCCACGATATTTGGCTCGTGCGACAGTTTCTTGCCCGATATAGCACCCTTTAGTAAAAGAAATTGCTTGTTCAATCGCTTGTAGATTTAATGCCTGCGGGATAAATTCATTTTGCGTTTCCGCACTCAAGCTTGGTAAGCCCGCTTGAATATCCGCACAAAGCCATTGTTTTTCATCGCCATTAAAGGTGACATCTAACGGTGTAGGATTGAGCAAAATTGCACGATTTTCATCAATATCTAATTCAATCTGCGCATGAATTCGACCGCACTTTTCACCAATCAAGCCAACAATTTGCCAATCCAATACTTGGAAAGTGACTTTTGAAAACACCGCGTATTTTTTTAACTGATCGAGTGGAGCTAATAAAGCTTTCGGCATTAAAATCAAAAACTGCTCTGCTGAAAGCTTAATTAAGCGAAACAACGAGTGCATTTTGCCTTTAGGATCGCAATGCGCTGTAAGCGTTGAAGCGCCAGCTGCTAAATGCACCACATCACACGTTAATTGGCCTTGCAGATATTTCTCCGCATCGACGCCAGCCACTTCCACCAAATCATAGTGGTTTAATGAAATAAATGTTGCCATGATTTTTCCTATTCAAGGTTTTGAATTTGCTCACGCATTTGTTCGATTAATACTTTTAATTCCACGGCGGAAGCGGTGATATCAGCATTAATGGATTTTGATGCCAACGTGTTAGATTCACGATTGAGCTCTTGCATCATAAAATCTAGTTTACGACCCACTGCCCCACCTTTTTTCAAGATGTTGTTGGTTTCTTTCACGTGCATTTGCAGACGATCTAATTCTTCCGCCACATCCACACGTTGCGCCAATAAAATCATTTCCTGTTCAACACGTTGTGGGTCAAGTTGAATCTTCGCTTCTTCAAAACGTTGCAATAAACGCTCACGCTGCCATTGTAAAACGGCCGGCATTTGTGACCGCACTTTTTCGGCTTCTACCGTAATACCATCTAGACGTTGCTGAATAATGGCTTGTAGTTTTTCGCCTTCACGCCCACGCATTGCAATAAATTCCACCAACAATTCATCAAAAGCTGTCAACAAATCTTGACTGATGGCATCAAGATCTTGCTCAGCCGCTTCCACCACGCCAGGATAACGCAACACATCCGTTAAATTGATTTCGCCCTCGCCAGCTTGCGACTTAATCCATTGTAAAGATTGGATAACTTGATTCGCTAATTCTTTATTTAAATTGAGCTCAGCCGCCGCTTGTTTTTTGCTATCAATACGCAATGAACATTCAATTTTACCGCGAGTGAGATTTTGACGAAGTTTCTCACGCAAAGCATTTTCCAAGCCACGGAATTGCTCCGGCAAGCGAAAAAAGTTTTCCAAATAACGTTGGTTAACCGAACGAATTTCCCAAACTGCATCGCCCCAATCTTTCTTAATTTCAAGGCGTGCAAAGGCTGTCATACTATAAATCATAAGCGCTCTCCTACTATTGTCTCTTGTCTTAATTGATTTGCCGGCTATTTTATCGGGAAAGTGCGGTCATTTCTACCGTACATTTTGTAGAAGAATTTTGTTTCTCCTACTTTACACACTGTAAAGATTAAAATACAATCATCGTAAATTTATTATTACAACCTAAGGAAGATAAAATGAACAAGACCGTGGGAAGTACCTTGCTTGTGGCAGGAACCATGATTGGGGCGGGGATGTTGGCAATGCCTCTCACCTCTGCGGGGATTGGCTTAACGGCGACTGTTTTCTTATTGCTTGGATTGTGGGCTGTGCTTACTTTCACCGCACTTTTATTCGTAGAACTGTATCAAACCGCTGACAGCGATGCGGGGATCGGCACACTTGCTGCACAATATTTTGGTCAAGCAGGGCGAATTATTTCCACTGCTGTTTTAATTGTCTTCTTATATGCCTTAATTGCTGCTTATGTGAGTGGTGGTGGTTCCTTATTAATGGATTTACTCCCAGCCATGGGCGATAAAGACACCATGAACAAAATCGCGGTGCTTGTATTCACCATTTTCTTCGGTAGTTTTATTGTCATCGGCACCCACAGCGTGGATAAAATCAATCGCGTATTATTCTTTGTGATGATTGCTACTTTTATCTTAGTGCTCGCATTAATGCTACCAAACATCAAATTTGATAACTTAATGGCGATGCCAATTGATAACGCTTTAATTATTTCTGCAAGCCCTGTATTTTTCACGGCATTTGGTTTCCACGGTTCCATTCCAAGCTTAAATAAATACTTAGACGGCAACGTAAAAGCCTTACGCATTGCGATTTTAGTGGGTTCCGGCATCACGTTATTTGCTTACTTTTTATGGCAGCTTTCGACGCACGGCTTACTCAGCCAAAATGAGTTTTTACAAATTTTACGTGAAGACGCCACGTTAAATGGCTTAGTGAAAGCGACCTTAGAAATCACTCAAAGCCCAATTATTGCTAACGTAGTAAAAATCTTCTCCACTTTAGCATTGGTCACTTCATTCTTAGGGGTGGCATTAGGTTTATTAGAATGTATCGAAGACTTACTCAAACAATCTTTTGATATTCATGCAGGGCGTATTTCATTAGGTTTAATGACCTTTATTCCTCCAGTGCTATTCTCCCTTTTCTATCCGGAAGGTTTTATTCTCGCGCTGGGTTATGCCGGTCAAATGTTCGCGTTCTACGCAGTGGTTTTACCGGTAGCATTAGTTTGGAAAGCACGTGCGATTCATCCTAACTTGCCATACCGAGTATGGGGCGGTAACGCATTGTTAGTACTTGTATTGGTACTCGGTGTGATGATTACTTCGATTCCTTTTGCTATCCGAGCGGGTTACTTACCTTTTGTCGTGGGTTAAAATGAGCGAAAAAAAGACTGCACTTTTAAGGTGCGGTCTTTTTTTATTCGTTTTATTAAAAATCCCTTTTATAATGACCGCACTTTTGAAATAAAAAAGAGAAAAATATGAAAGCAATTCAGCCCGAAGATCAGGGATATTGGCTATTCACCAAAGGATCGACTATTTATTGGCAGGAAAATGATCTGCCTTTTGGAACAGCAAAGGAACTCGGCCTCATAACGCAAAAAGCAATGTTGCTCAGGAAATGGAAATCACAACCTTTATGGCTTGTGGCAGAAAATGATCAAGATGAACGAGAATACCTTTCCTTACGAAGTTTGTTATCTTTACCAACTGAAGATTTTCATTTATTAAGCCGAGGTGTGGAAATCAATCATTTTCTGAAAACCCATCAATTTTGCGGAAAGTGCGGTCAAAAAGCGGAACAAACTCACGATGAGCTAGCGGTTCAATGCACAAGTTGCGGCTATCGTACTTACCCCGTTATTTGCCCTTCGATTATTGTCGCCGTTCGCCGTGGCACAGAGATTTTGTTAGCCAATCATCAACGCCATTACACGCCAGGTAAAGCGCGTATATACACCACGTTAGCGGGCTTTGTGGAAGTGGGCGAAACCTTTGAAGATGCGGTTCGCCGCGAAGTCTTTGAAGAAACGGGTATTCGCATTAAAAATATTCGCTATTTCGGTAGCCAACCTTGGGCATTCCCTAATTCACAAATGGTGGGATTTTTAGCTGATTACGACAGCGGAGAAATTCAACTGCAAGAAACAGAACTGCATGATGCACAATGGTTTTCTAGCGCTGCCCCCTTGCCAGAATTACCGCCAACAGGTACTATCGCACTCAAATTAATTAATGCTACGCTTGAACTTTGCAAAGCGGAACAAAATAAATAAAGGAAAGTCCATGTCTGAATTAAAAAATGATCGTTATTTAAAAGCCTTATTACGTGAACCAGTGGATATGACACCCGTATGGATGATGCGCCAAGCTGGACGCTATTTGCCTGAATATAAAGCAACACGTGCAGAAGCGGGCGATTTTATGTCTCTTTGCTGCAATGCGGATTTAGCTTGTGAAGTTACCTTACAGCCACTTCGTCGTTATGCTTTAGACGCGGCTATTTTATTCTCAGATATTTTAACTATTCCTGATGCAATGGGCTTAGGCTTAAGTTTTGGTGCAGGTGAAGGCCCGAAATTTGCTCGTCCAATTGAAAACAAAAGTGCGGTCGAAAATTTACCGATTCCTGACCCTGAAGGCGAACTTCAATATGTGATGAATGCTGTGCGTACAATTCGTCGCGAACTAAAAGGCGAAGTGCCACTGATTGGTTTCTCTGGTAGCCCGTGGACACTGGCTACTTATATGGTTGAAGGTGGTAGTAGCAAAACCTTTAATAAAATCAAAAAAATGATGTATGCCGAACCGCAAACCTTACACCTTTTATTAGATAAAGTAGCGGATTCCGTGATTTTATACCTAAACGCACAAATCAAAGCAGGTTCACAAGCGGTCATGGTGTTTGATACTTGGGGCGGTGTATTAGGTCATCGTGAATATTTAGACTTCTCTCTGCAATATATGCATAAAATCGTTGATGGTTTAATTCGTGAACACGATGGTCGTAAAGTACCGGTAACCTTATTTACTAAAGGCGGCGGGTTATGGTTAGAAGCCATGGCTAATACAGGCTGCGATGCGCTAGGATTAGACTGGACAGTTAATTTGGCTGATGCAAAAGCGCGTGTAGGTCATAAAGTGGCGCTACAAGGCAATATGGATCCAAGTGTGTTATATGCACCTGCAGAGCGTATCGAGCAAGAAGTGCGGTCAATTTTATCCGATTTTGGTCAAGGCAGCGGACATGTATTTAACTTAGGTCATGGAATCCACCAAGACGTGCCGGAAAGTGCACCAAAAATCTTCGTGGATGCCATTCACGAATTTTCTAAAGCCTATCATAAATAAGCGAGAAAAAAATGCGAAACCCAATTCACAAGCGTCTCGAAAATGTTGAAAGCTGGCAACATCTGACCTTTATGGCCTGCTTATGCGAACGTATGGCGCCGAATTTTACCTTGTTTTGTCAAATGACCGAACAGGAACAAGCAGAAAAGACCTATCACAACATTTTAAATTTAGTGTGGGAATTTCTAACCGTTAAAGGGGCGAAAATCAATTTCGAAAACCAATTGGAGAAGCTCGAAGAGATTATTCCTGATGTGAATAATTATGACTTCTTTGGTGTGGTACCCGCTCTCGATGCTTGTGAAGCGTTAGGTGAATTATTGCATGCCATTATCGCAGGCGAGACGCTCGAAAAAGCGATTCAAATCAGCCAAATTTCGTTAGGCACAATTTGTTCCTTGTTAGAAACCCAAGAAAACCGTAATCTTTCTGAAATCGAACTGAAAAGCCATGAAGAAATTGAAGAAGAACTTGATCTACAATGGCAAATCTATAGATTACTCAAAGACTGCGAAAAACGAGATATCGATCTAATTTTATCTCTCCGAAACGAGATTAAGCAGGACGGAATCTCCAACATTGGTATAAAAATCGAGCAATGACGTGAGATTTGTCACAATTTTTACAAATCATGCTTTTATTTCCTAAAAAGTTCGATTATCCTTTACCGAGCCGTTAGCGAATAACGGCTAGACTTAGCTAAATAAAATCAAATTTTAATTTAACAGAAGGTACAAATTTATGAACAAAACAGATTTAATTGATGCGATTGCAAGTGCAGCTGAATTAAACAAAAAACAAGCTAAAGCTGCATTAGAAGCAACTTTAGACGCTATCACCAACAGCCTTAAAGAAGGTGAACCGGTACAATTAATTGGTTTCGGTACATTCAAAGTTAACCAACGTGCAGCACGTACTGGTCGTAATCCACAAACAGGTGCAGAAATCCAAATCGCCGCATCGAAAGTACCTGCTTTCGTATCTGGTAAAGCATTAAAAGACGCAATTAAATAATTTGTTTTAAAACGAATTAAAATTAAACCCTGCTTTGTCAGGGTTTTTTATTGTCTAAATTTTAGCTTTACAATCATAATTTTGTCGATATAATTCCGAACCGAAACTTATTACGGAACATAAATAATGAAACGAAATATTCAACACCGAAATACCCAACAACGCAGACATGCCATTATGCAACTGCTACAAGAACAAGGTGAAGTCAGTGTAGAACAGCTAGTACAGTTATTTGACACCTCTGAAGTGACAATTCGAAAAGATCTCACCGCATTGGAAAGTAATGGTTTTCTTCTTCGTAAATACGGTGGTGCTATTTTAATGCCACAAGAAATCATCGAAGAAGAACAAGATAATGAACTTTCGCAACGAAAGTTAGTCTTAGCAAAGGCAGCTGCAGAACGTATTCGTGATCACAATCGCATTATTGTGGATAGTGGCAGTACAACCGCCGCATTGATTAAACAACTTAATCGCAAGCAAGGATTAGTTGTGATGACAAATTCGCTTTCGGTGGCAACCGAATTACGCTCACTCGAAAATGAACCGACGCTCTTAATGACGGGAGGTACTTGGGATATGCGTTCTGAATCCTTCCAAGGCAAGATTGCCGAACAAGTGCTACGTTCTTATGATTTTGACCAATTATTTATTGGAGCCGATGGCATTGATTTAGAACGTGGGACAACAACATTCAATGAGTTAGTTCGCTTAAGCCAAGTGATGGCTGAAGTATCTCGTGAAGTGATTGTGATGGTGGAATCACAAAAAATTGGCAGAAAAATGCCAAATGTGGAATTAACCTGGCAGCAAATTGATGTACTGATTACCGATAACAAATTATCTCAGGCCGACAAAGACGCCATAATGGCACAAGGCGTAGAAGTAATTTGTGTAGATGTGGCATAAAGTGCGGTCAGAAAAACAAGACTTTTAATTTGAGTAAATAAGGAAAAACTATGTGTGGTATTGTTGGTGCGGTAGCACAACGTGATGTAGCAGAAATTTTAATTAATGGTTTACACCGCTTAGAGTATCGTGGTTATGACTCTGCGGGTGTTGCTGTCGTGGATCCAAACCATGAATTACACCGTGTGCGCTGCTTGGGTAAAGTAAAAGCCCTTGATGAAGCAGTTGCAGTAAAACCATTAATCGGTGGTACAGGGATTGCGCACACACGTTGGGCAACTCATGGTGAACCATCTGAAGCCAATGCTCACCCACATACTTCGGGTAACTTTGCTGTCGTCCATAATGGCATCATCGAAAATCATGAAGAATTACGTGAATTGCTTAAATCTCGTGGTTATGTGTTCAATTCTCAAACCGATACAGAAGTGATCGCTCACCTAGTTGAATGGGAAATGCGTTCAGCCTCTACTCTACTTGAAGCCGTACAAAAAACCGTAAAACAACTTACCGGTGCATACGGTATGGTGGTATTAGATCGCGAACATCCAGAACATTTAGTTGCAGCACGTTCAGGCAGTCCATTAGTAATTGGTTTAGGGATTGGTGAAAATTTCCTGGCATCTGACCAACTCGCGTTATTAAGCGTAACTCGTCGTTTCATTTATTTAGAAGAAGGCGACATTGCCGAAATTACACGTCGTACCGTAGATATTTACGATGCAAATGGTCAAAAAGTAGAACGTGAAGTACACGAATCTAACCTTGAAAATGATGCTGCAGAAAAAGGCAAATTCCGCCATTTCATGCAAAAAGAAATCTATGAGCAACCAAATGCATTAATCAATACCATGGAAGGTCGTATCCTTCACAATAACGTGATTGTGGATGCTATCGGTAATGGCGCATCAGAAATTTTAGAAAAAGTTGAACACATTCAAATTGTGGCTTGCGGTACCTCTTATAATGCGGGTATGACGGCTCGTTACTGGTTTGAAGCACTAGCGGGTGTGAGCTGTGATGTCGAAATCGCGTCTGAATTCCGCTATCGCAAATTTGTCACACGTCCAAATAGCTTGTTAGTGACTATCTCTCAATCAGGTGAAACGGCGGATACTCTTGCCGCACTTCGTCTTGCAAAAGAAAAAGGTTACATGGCGGCCTTAACGATCTGTAACGTATCAAGTTCATCTTTAGTACGCGAATCTGATCTTGCCTTCATGACACGTGCAGGCGTTGAAGTCGGTGTGGCATCAACCAAAGCGTTTACCACTCAGTTGGCTGCATTATTAATGTTAGTCACTGCAATTGGTAAAGTAAAAGGCAATATCTCAAACGAAAAAGAAGTGGAAATTGTGAAAGCATTACAATCACTTCCAGCTGAAATTGAAAAAGCCCTTGCGTTTGATAAAGACATTGAAGCATTAGCAGAAGACTTCGCAGAGAAAAACCATGCACTTTTCTTAGGTCGTGGCGAGTTCTACCCTATCGCGGTGGAAGCTTCATTGAAGTTAAAAGAAATTTCTTATATCCATGCTGAAGCTTATGCAGCAGGTGAATTAAAACACGGTCCATTAGCGTTAATCGATGCGGATATGCCGGTTATCGTGGTGGCACCAAACAATGAATTGCTTGAAAAAGTGAAATCAAACATTGAAGAGGTACGTGCGCGTGGTGGTCAGCTTTATGTGTTCGCAGATAAAGAAGCAGGCTTCACACCAAGTGAAGGCATGAAAATAATCACTATGCCAAAAGTGAATGAAATTATTGCACCAATTTTCTACACCGTTCCAATGCAATTATTGTCATACCATGTGGCATTAATTAAAGGAACCGACGTGGATCAACCTCGTAACTTAGCGAAATCGGTAACCGTAGAATAAAGTGCGGTTGAAAATCAGCACGTTTTAATACAAAAAAGCACAGATTTAATCCTGTGCTTTTTGTTTAAATAAACCGATAACCGTTTTCTGTTACTTCCAAAATGGAGGCATAATCCTTTCGCCAATCGCCTAACACAATTCGCGTGTATGTTTCTTCCTGATGAATGGCTTCTCGATGTGTATGGCCGTGAATTAACCGTTCAACACCAAATTCTTTCAGTGTTTGTGCCGTAAACGCTAAATTCACATCCATGATATCCAGCGACTTATATTGCTTATCCTGTTTACTCTTCGCGCGAATTTTCTCTGCAATTTTTAACCGCACTTTTAGTGGCAAACATAAAAACAGCCTTTGTCGCCAATTTTGATGCACTTTTCGACGAAATTGCTGATATTTCACATCATCAATACATAAGGTATCGCCATGACAAATTAAGGTTTTCACACCATAAAGATCAACACAATGATAGTCAGGCAATAACGTTAAACCACAATCTTGTGCAAATTTTTTCCCGACGAGAAAATCTCGATTGCCATGAATGAAATAACAAACAATGCCCTTTCCTGTCAGGTTTTTAATCAACTGTTTTACTTGTGAGATTAAAGGTGAAGTTTCATCGTCACCAATCCAAAAATCAAAAAGATCCCCCAAAATATAAATCGCTTGGGCTTCTTGTGCCTTGGTTTTCATAAAATCATTAAAAAGTGCGGTTAATTCCGGATGCGTTTCGCTCAAATGAAGATCTGCAATAAAATAAATGGGTTTCATAACTATTCCGTCATTTTTTTCATTAGATTAGCACACATTTTTGTGTAATTTGCTATACTTTCCAAAAATTTTAATTAGGTATTTTCTATGTTAAAAATCGCCAGAATTCTCATCGTTGCACTTTGTTGTATTTTAATTTGTGTGCTCGGTACGATCTATTCCTTTATTCGTTTCAAAAATCCAAGCAATGTGGGCATTGTGGCTCGCTGGTTTGGTCGCTTATACCCTTTATTTGGCTTAGAAGTAGAACACCGTTTTCCACAAAATAAAGAGAATATGCCGCGTTGTATTTATATCGGTAACCACCAAAATAATTTCGATATGGTGACCATCTCTTACATGGTATTACCTCGCACGGTGAGTGTAGGTAAAAAAAGCCTGATTTGGATTCCTTTTTTCGGTATTTTATATTGGGTGACGGGCAATATTTTCTTAGATCGTGAAAATCGTTCTAAAGCACACAGCACGATGACGGAACTTGCTCGTCGTATCAATAAAGACAACCTGTCAATTTGGATGTTCCCTGAAGGCACTCGTAGCCGTGGTCGCGGCTTATTGCCATTCAAAACAGGGGCATTCCATGCAGCAATTGCAGCTGGCGTACCAATTGTCCCCGTTGTGTGTTCAACGACGCATAACAAAATTGATTTAAATCGTTGGGATAACGGTAAAGTGATTTGTGAAATGATGGATCCGATTGATGTATCATCCTACACAAAAGACAATGTTCGCGAACTTGCTACTTACTGCCACGATTTAATGGAAAAACGTATCGCTGAACTCGATGCTGAAGTTGCACAAGGAAAATAATATGTTGCGTCTTTCTCGTCGCCAATTATTAAAAACTACCGCAATTTCAACCGCACTTGTTGCCACTCCTCAATCAGTATTAGCGGCATCCCGCGAAAAATTAACTATTCCCCCGTTGATGGAAGCGAAACGTGGTCGCCCCATTATTCTTAATATGGAAGAAACCGGCTATAAGCTGGATGGCTCCCATAGTGTCAGTGTATGGGGCTTTAACGGCAATTATCTTGGGCCCACAATTCGCATCAAATCGGGTTCCTTTGCAAAACTCAATTATCACAACAATTTGCCACAAAGTATTGCTCTCTCTATTCAGGGATTACAAGCCAGTGGCGAATTATTTGGTGGCGCGGCAAAAGTCCTCAAAAAAGGGGAATCTTGGGCACCAATTATTCCAATAGAGCAACCTGCCGCGACTTGCTGGTATCGCTCTGCCACCCTGGCAAACTCGGCCTATCAAACCTATCGCGGCATTGTGGGAATGTGGTTAATTGAAGATGATCAAAGCCTAAAATCACAACTTCCTCATAAATATGGCGTGGACGATATTCCATTAATCTTACAAGACATGGAATTTAACGGCGACGGATTACAATTATTTAAGCAAAATCAACCGCACTTTGTCGGTAATCGTCTATTCGTTAATGGACAAGAAGCGCCTTATCTTGACGTCCCTCGCGGCTGGGTGCGTTTGCGTTTGCTCAATGCGTCATTAGCAAGAGCCTATGATCTCCGTTTAGATAATGAACAAGACATGTTGCTCATTGCGAGGGATTTAGGTTTTTTACCTCAAGGTAAAACGATTAATTCTCTCATTCTTGCACCGGGTGAACGAGCTGAAGTGTTAGTCAATTTAGATAAAGGTGAAAACATATCTCTCATTTCTGGAGCGAAACGTGGTATTTTCGACAAAATCAAAAATGTCTTCAGTTCGGGAAATGATTTTGCAGATAACACCGTTTTAGAACTTCGCCCACAAGGTCAAATCTCAGCTTTCAGTAAAAAAATGAATGAGCAATTTAATACTGATGCCACGGTTATGCTCGAAAGTAAAATCGCCCAAGAACGCACCTTTGAATTGGATGTCACGAATGGCTTAATCAACAAACAACGCTTTGACCCGCGCCGTGTTGATGTTTCGGCTAAAGTCGGTACTGTCGAACGTTGGATCATCAACAGCTCTCTGCCTGTCGGCTTTACCATTCAAGGCGCTAAATTTGTTATTAAAAGCCAAGATGACGTCAACGTCGATGTGTCGGAGCTTGCCTGGAAAGACACAGTTTGGGTGAAAAAGAAAGTACAAATTTTAGTAAAATTTGAACAAACCTCCTCAAATAGCCATCCTTTCTTATTTGGCGCATCAAATTTGATGTTAGCAGATATGGGTTGCCTTGGTATCATACTTGTTCAATGAGAGAATCAATGGCGTTATTATAATTATTCAAATAGTTATCGTAATACTTGATAATCTGTAATTCAATATTCCGAAGAAATATCTGTGCATAAACAGAAATAAAAAGACGTGTTTAACACGCCTTTTATTCTTGTCATATTTTCAATTCATGTTGAGAATTTGTCAGTGATTGAAGCTTACGCAAAATCATACCAAGCACCACGCCATAAGCGGGTACAAATAAGATAATGCCAACAAATAATTTAAATAAATAATCGACAAATCCAAGGCTAAACCAATGCTCTGCCATGAAAGGATCGCTGCTTTGATAGAACGCTACAGCAAAGAACATAAAAGTATCAGCAAGAGAGCCAAATGTCATTGAGCTACCCGGGGCAATCCACCACGTTTTTAATTGGCGCAAGCGATTGAAAACCAACACATCTAATAATTGTCCGAATACATAAGCACAGAAACTAGCAAGGGCAATACGAAAAACAAACATATTGAATTCACTTAGCGCCTCTAATCCTTGATAGTGCCCATCAGAAAAAATCACAGAAACGATATAACTCACAATAAGAGCAGGGAGCATCACCACAAAAATAATCCAACGAGCTTCTTTCGCCCCAAACACGCGAACAGTTAAATCGGTGGCTAAGAAAATGAATGGGAAGGTAAGAGTGCCCCATGTACTGTGGAATGAAAAATCATCAGCAAAGCCAAGTGCGGTCAATTTTAAATTGATTTCAAAGGGAATTTGAACGAAATAGTTACTGGCAGTGATGATGAAGATGTGAAATAAGCTTAATAAAATTAAAGCAAAACGTTTTTGTTGATCATTGAAGATCAGAGTATTAATTTTCATTTTAAGACCTTTTTAGTTAGTTAATCGGGGGTAGGGAACCCGACACGAGAAATAAACTCGCCAAATTGGCGAGCCGTGAATGATACTAGAATCTGTTTGGATTGCAAGAAAGAGCGGTCAAAAATTTTGGTATTTTTACCTATTCTAGTTAATGCACTTATTATAATGATAAGAATTATTATTTACATGAAAATAATGTTGTACTAAAATCCTCGGGCATTATTTATTCCACATATGCCAGGAGAGCATTTCAATGTATAAATCCAATCATTTAAAAACAACATCATTTTTCGCATTAAGCACATTAACCATCGCCCTTTTTTCAAGTTATTCTTACGCGGAAGAGCAACTTGAGGAAATTAAAGTGACAGCGGAAGATCAGGTAAAACAATCACTTGGTTCTTCTCTTGTGACAGCAAAAGATTTAGAGAAACGCCCTGCGACAAATGATGTTTCTGAAGTATTACGTACTATGCCTGGTGTGAATTTAACGGGGAACTCATCTACAGGACAACGCGGAAATAAACGTCAAATTGATATTCGTGGTATGGGACCAGAAAATACATTGATTTTAGTGGATGGTAAACTAGTCACCTCTCGTAATGCAGAACGTTATGGTGTGCGTGGTGAACGTAACTCTCGTGGCGACAGCAACTGGGTACCAGTTGAAGCCATTGAAAAAATTGAAGTATTACGTGGCCCTTCAGCTGCACGTTATGGCTCAGGTGCAATGGGTGGAGTGGTGAATATTATCACTAAACCTGTTACCAATGATTTACACGGTAGCTTAAGTTATTACACCAACCAACCAGAAGACAGCAAAGAAGGCGCAACGAACCGTGTCGGTTTTAATCTAAGCGGAGCGTTAATTAAAGACATATTGCAATTCCGTTTGTATGGTAACTGGAATAAAACACAAGCAGATGAAGTCGGTATTAATGGCGATCCGGCGATTGCTGGTCGTGAAGGGGTTCGTAATAAAGATATTAATGGCCGTTTAGTGTGGAATATCAATGAGAAAAATAAACTAACCCTAGATTCAGGTTTCAGTCGTCAAGGCAATATTTATAACGGTGATACACAAAATAGCTCAGCAGGGCTTTACAATAATAAAAACTATCCTGAAACCAAAACATTGGCAGGAAGCAAAGCTGAAACCGCTCGCTTATATCGTCAGAACTATGCTTTAACCTATGAAGGTAAATTCGATCATTTCGATAATAAAACCTATATTACTTTTGATAAAACTAAAAATAGCCGTTTACCAGAATATTTAGCGGGAGGTCCAGAGGGCAGTTATTCTAGTACATCTGCTTTTAGTGATTCTATCCTTAAAAATACGCGTTTTAGTTCTGAATTCTATCTCCCATTTACCTTGGGCGTAGATCATATGCTGACAGTTGGTTTTGAAGGTACACATAGCAGTTTAGATGATGACGCTTCTATGACACAGTTACTTGGTGGACGACGAGACAAAAAAACAGGGAAGGTGCTTTATGATTTGAAAGAACGCCTACCAAGCGGTATCTCAAATGTACGAGGAGGTCATAGTAGTCAAACTGAATGGGCTGTATTTATTGAAGATAATATTTCAGCAACCCAATCTACTATCCTAACGCCCTCTTTACGTTATGATTACAACAGTTATTCTGGTTCTAATGTAAGCGGTGGATTAAACTTCTTACAAAGCCTCAACGATGATTGGAGAATTAAAGGTGGGATTGCAAGAGCTTATAAAGCACCGAACCTTTATCAAACTAATCCAAATTACTTGCTATTTACCTTAGGTCAAGGTTGTCCAACGAATGTACCAAATAATAAAACTTGTTATTTCCAAGGTAATAGCGACATTAAACCGGAAACCAGCTGGAATAAAGAAATCGGAATTGAATATGATAAAAACGGACTTCTTGCTTCTGTGGCTTACTTCCGTAATGATTATCGTAATAAAATCGTATCTGATGGTGAATTTATCGGTTTACACAAAACGATACAACAAACATAGAGTGGAATGGTCAGGACATGGGCTTTGTAACAAATGCTAAAGCTAATGTATATCATTCTGTGATTAATCGTAAAGAACCAAGTGAGAATTCGAAAACACGCTTAATTGCGAATGGGGCAAATTTAAATTTAGAAAGCGCAGTGGGTCAGTCTCATCTTATTAAATACGGTGTGAATTATCGTGATCAAGAGGGTAAACCTAATTCGCTAACCGTACAAAACGGTGTTCAAATGAAAACTCAAAAGAAACGTGATGTCGGTGTTTATACAGAAGGTATTTGGGGTTTAGGTGCTTTTACTTTAACAACCGGATTACGTTACGATCACTTTGATTTCCGAGCAATGAATGGCAAAAAATCTCATAAGGGAAGCGTAAACCCAAGCGTTGGTTTAATTTATGAAGTAAATAATGATCTAAGCTTTAATGCGAGCTTAAACTATGCAACACGTAGTCCACGTTTCCATGAAGTGATGCTATCTTCAGGTGAAACGCGAGGTCGCTCAGCGGTTTACTCCATAGCATCAAATATTAAACCGGAGAAATCCCGTAATACAGAAGTGGGCTTCAATTACAAACTTGCCGATAATTTCTCCTTAAATGGAAGCTATTTTTGGCAAACGGTAAAAGATACACATGCATTTACACAAGTAAGCCCGGGTTTTTATGAAATCCAAAATGCAGGCAAGCTAAGAAACCACGGATATGAAGTCGGTGCAGCCTACAAATATGAAGGTTTAACATTACGTGCAGGCGTGGCTTATAGTAAACCTGAGTTAGATGGCAGAACAGTAGATAGTACCGTGACAGCTATTCCAATTGGACGTACTTGGACAACAGGTGTATCTTATCGCTTCACTCAGCCTGATATTGAAATTGGCTGGAAGGGTCGTTTCGTACAGCATACCAGTTATGACTCAACAACGAATAACCGTGGCGGTGGTGCAACAACCACTAAACGCCCAGGATATGGGGTAAGTGATTTCTATATAACATGGAAACCAGCTGAAAATATTAATGTGAACCTTGCTTTAGATAATGCGTTTAACAAATATTATCGAAGCCATAGCCAACGTGCAGGCGTATCAACATTGCCTGAACCAGGTCGAGATATTCGTCTAAATGTCAATTATACGTTTTAACTAAAATTAAAAGGCCTGACAACGATATAATATTGTTGTCAGGCCTTAACTCAATATCTCAGTTTCTAGAAACTGGTCATATGTAAAGTTAGTGTTCTCTTAATGTAATTTCAATCTTGGTTTTAAATAGTGATTAAGTTTATCCACTAAAATAATCAAGCCAATCTTAATACATCCATGCAAAGCATGTTGGTGCATACGATATAAAGACACATACGCAAACTGTGCAAATTTACCTTGAACAGTTAGTGGGTTTTTCCCAAATTTATTTGAAATGCTACCCAATGCGGTAAAGCTTGAAAGAGAAACCAAGGTGCCTTTATCGTTGTATTTGAATGCTTTTAATGGTTTTTGCTCAAAAAGTGCAAAGATATTTTTTGCACAAGCTTTTGCCATTTGGTGTGCAGCCTGTGCTCTTGGCGGGACTAATTTACCGTTTGATTGCATTAATGCCGCACAGTCACCAATGGCAAAAATACTGTCATCCACCGTAGTTTGAAGGGTATCTTTTACCACTAACTGATTGATGCGGTTAAGCTCTAATCCATCAAATTGCTGTGTCACGGTTGAGGTGCGAACACCCGCCGCCCAAACAATCAGGTCAGCTTTAATTTCTTCGCCATCTTTGGTAATAAGTGTATTTGGTTGGGCTTCTGTGATCATCGTATTTAATTTCACGTTTGTCCCCATTTCTTGCAATTCATCTAATACCGCTGCAGATAAATTTTCAGGTAGAGCCGGTAATAAGCGAGGACCTGCTTCAACTAAGGTGACTTGCAAGCAAGAATTATCAATTTTGCCGTAACCATAAGAAGATAAGTCTTCAGTGGCATGATAAAGCTCTGCGGTTAATTCCACACCAGTTGCACCGCCGCCAACAATCGCAATATTGACTTTGCTCTCATCGACCAATTTCTGTTTAAATTCTTCTTCACCAATATCGTCTAATGCACGGTTTTCTGAAAATTTAAGGAATAATTCCAACATTCTTTGTTGGAAGCGAAGTGCTTGATCAGAGCTATCTAAGAAAATACAGTTATCAGCGACGCCTTTTGTATTAAAATCATTCGATTTACTACCGATCGCAATCACTAAGTAATCATAAGGAATACGACGCGCAACCACGAGCATATCGCCTTCTTGCCCATAAACAGGGGCAAGTTCAACATATTTTTGCTCACGATTAATACGCGTGATTGAGCCTTGCTCAAAGCTGAAATGGTGGTTTTTCCCGTGTGCGCGATAGCTCAGAGAATCCGTGCCATCATCCATCACACCTGTGGCAATTTCATGTAATAAGGGTTTCCATAAGTGGGTCGCATTGCGATCCACAAGCGTTACTTTAGCCTGTTTTTTGCGACCTAATTTGTCGCCTAAAAATGTCGCTAATTCAATGCCGCCAGCACCACCGCCAACGATCACGACGTTTTTCATAAAGCTCTCCTAAAAGCAAAATTGTTAAAAATGTTAAACTGATGTAATGATAGCATAACAAATAAACAAGACGAAAAAATTTAATAGAAATAACCGCACTTTATTGATGGCAGCGTTCGTAAAGTGGTTGTAATTGTTGAATGGTTTTTGTGATAAATGAAACGGGATCAATTTGATAAAGCTCAGCTTTTTCAATGCTTTTCCCAATGCACCAAAAATCCTCATCTGAACGCAAGAGAAGATCTTTTTCAGAAATGCGCTTCACTTGGCGAAAATCATCATATTCGCTTTCATCTTCTCGCCAAATATCAAAATCAGCAAATTGTTTGAAATCAAATTGATCAAGCCACTGGTTATATTGTTGCAGATTAATTTGTGAGCGATCTGCACGATAGCAATGCCAATCTAAACATACTCTTAGTCGGCGACGATTTAATAACACTGAAAAAATGGCTGCAGAATTTTGATTAAACTCGTATTTAAAATAAGCAAAGAAATGCGCGCGTACCTGCCAGCCATTAGTCCAACTTTCAATATGCGGTTTCGCAAAAGGTGTGCCAAGCTGCTTTGCGACTTCTTGAATAATCGCTTTCCAGTTATCCCAATGTAATTTGTAATCCGCTTTAATCGCCGGAATATCTTCCGGACAGAATTTTTTCATTTGGGCAAATTGATAGAAAGGAATATTGAACAATTCACAAGATTCAGCCGTAAGCGAGAGCATAGTGTTTCCTTAAAAATTACTGTAATTTTTGACCGCACTTTGTGTGAAGAACTGTTTGTCTTCCCAACGCAACATAGTCATTCGATTATTCCATACACAACCGGTATCCAAGGCATAGATACCTTCCGGAGTCGGTTCATCGACTAAACTTGCCCAATGCCCAAAGACAATGGGAATTTGTTTATAAAGTGGGTTATCTAAATTAAACCAAGGTGTGAGTTCCGCAGGCGCATCTTTTAGAGGGGATTTGCAGGCAAAATCAAATCGATGATCGAAATAGCAAAAACGCATGCGAGTAAAAGCATTAATAATGTAACGATGACGCGCTAAGCCTTGTAAATCAGGCGACCAGCGATCAGGCTGTTCAGAATACATATTTTCAATGAGATAATGAAAATCGCCGTGCTGTAAAATCTGTTCAACTTCATCTGCACAAGATTTTGCCGTTTTCAAATCCCAATCAGGCGAAATACCGGCATGTGCCATCAGGAAGTTTAATTCTTCATTATACACAAGTAATGGCTGATGGCGTAACCAATGAATCAGCTCATCAAAATCGGGTGCATTAAAAATAGCATCAACACGATCACGCAGTTTCACTTTTTTAATACCCAGTGCAGTCGCAATTAAATGTAAATCGTGATTCCCCAGTACGGTTTGCGCTGCATTACCAAGTGATTTTACGAAGCGAAGACATTCAAGTGATTTATCCCCACGCGCGACAAGATCCCCCACAAGATAAAGTTTATCTTGCGTAGGATTGAAGCTCACACGTTCTAATAAAAGCTGTAATTCATCATAACAGCCTTGCAAATCACCAACGAAATAGGTTGCCATTTTTGACCGCCCTTTTTACTCTTCTGAATCTAAGATTTCGTCTTTATTAATATCAGCTGGTGGATTATCTGCCAACCAGTTCGCTAAGCGCGCATAATCTGCGATAGCCAAATTTTCTGCGCGTGCATTTAAATCAATACCAAGTGCGGTCAGATTTTCAAGTGAAAATAGTGTTGAAAGTGCATTGCGTAATGTTTTTCGACGTTGATTAAACGCTTGGGAGCAAACACGGTTCAACCAATATAAATCTTTCACTGGGTGTGGCAATTCTTTATGCGGAATTAAACGCACAACGGCTGAATCCACTTTCGGTGCAGGTTTGAAGGCCGAAGGTGGTACTTCAAGCACAGGCATCACTTGACAGAAGTATTGCGCCATAATAGTTAAACGACCGTAAGCTTTGCTATTTGGCCCAGCACATAAGCGTTTTACCACTTCTTTTTGTAACATGAAGTGCATGTCTTGAATCACATCATAATACTTAAATAAGTGGAACATCAATGGGGTAGAAATGTTGTAAGGCAAGTTACCAAATACACGTAATTTTTGCCCTTTTTCCGCTAAATTTTCTTTCGTATAAAGCGCACCAAAATCAAATTGCATCGCATCCGTTTCAATAACGGTGAGTTTTTGATGTAAAAATGGATGATGACGTAAACGTTCTGCAAGGTCTCGGTCAAGCTCTACTACAGTCAGATGGTCGACAAGTTCACCAACAGGCTCTGTTAATGCACCAAGTCCCGGACCAATCTCCACTAAGAATTGATTAGGTTGTGGGTAAATCGCCGCCACGATACCTTGAATCACAGAAGTATCATGTAAAAAGTTTTGACCAAAGCGTTTGCGGGCTGTATGGCCTAAATGTTTCTTTGAGTTCATAAAGATAGTCTAATAAATAATAAAGCTTGTGGTTTTATATCTTTAAATATCTAACCACTCTGGTTTTATTTCTCTCGGGGAGAGCTCATTCACATTATCGTTGTAATGCAGAATATGGCACACATTCTTGGAGTTGGGATGCCAATGTATAAAATTGTCTTTGTCTCGCGAATAAATACAAATCATCGCTTTATTTAACCCTGAAGCAATATGAACGGTGGATGTATCAACCGAAATAAGTAGAGCACAGTTTCTAATCAACTCAATTGTATGATAGATCGTTGTGTGAGGATTTGGATAAACAAACACATCATTAAATTGATTAGCGATTCTACTTAAATGCTCATAAGTATCAGGCGTTGAAAGTAAGACTAACTGATGTTTATGAGAGTCTCTAATATATGTTAAATAATCTCTAATGTGAGCATCATCAAACTTTCTATTTTTGCCATTTCCATAGAAGTTAATGGCAATAAAGTTATTTAACTTGTTGTCCGTAATAAACTGGAGAATTTCTTCTTTAATTAAGTCATCTTGCGGAATATCATAGCTATCATCACTTAAATTAATATTTGATTTAGCTAAAGCTTCTTTGTAAATTTCTGAAAAATGACCGTCTTTAGTAATATTTATATTAAAAATATTATAATCTGCTTTTCTATAGCCGATATAATTACGGGCATTGAGTATTCTCAATAACAACAAGTCTCGATTTCTAATGATGAGGGTTGGCTCAATAACAACATCATATCTTTCTTTTCTGATTAATAGTCCCTTTTTGATATAGTCTAAAATATTTCTTTTTTTTACAGTATAAATTTCATCAATATTTTTATTTTTTTGAAATAGATACGCGTTTTTTTTCGTACAGATAACACCAATTTTTATCAATGGATTAAATTTCTTTATCTCTCGAAAAACAAAAGAGCTCACGATATAGTCGCCAATTTTCCCATCCTGTCGCAAAAATAAGAAACTCTTAGGATGTTCTAAACTTTGGGGATTATTTACTCTCGATGATTTATCGAGTATCCATTTACCTATTTTTAACCTTAGGGCTTTTAACTTATTCATATCGCTCTTCAACTTGATTTATTTCAGAATCAATACTCAACCCTCTAAATACACAAGGTGGTTCGATTCCATAGGCATTCATTTTGTTTTTTTGAATAAGTCCTGTTAAGTAGTCTGAAGGCATTCGTACAGGATAAGCATAGTTAAGCAATTTTGAAGCCCCCAAATGTGTAATTAAATATGCAGCAGTACAGGTAATAAACCGCTTAGAATTTTTCGAAGGAGACTTATAATGTACAAGTCGATAGCCTTCATAAAGTTTTTTCTTACAAAGATGTGATTTGGCTTTTCCATGATCTAAAAAGATCAAATCATATTTTTTTCCAACTTTATTTAACGCATCCTGAACAATTTCCTCAAAATAATGTGAAACTATAGCATCATCTTCAAGAACAATAGCACTTTCAATATTGTTTTCTATAATATATTCATAAACATTAATATGGCTCATTGCGCAACCAATTTCACCGAGGTTAATGGCTTAGGTGATAAATAGTGTTTTGGATAGAAATCATAATCGACAGATTCTAATACAGAAGCGGATAGTTTTTTCCCATCTGTTGCATCAAAAAAACTGAAGTCCAACCCCAAACCGGAAAGGCGTTTAGCAATATTTTCTCTTCTTTTTGAATGTTTTAAACTAATTACAATTATTTTAGGTATAGCCATAAATAGCCCTTAGTTGAAGTCATTTGTTTACATATAATTTTATCAAACCATCATAAAATTGCTTTAGCTATTTTCAAAATAGCGCTGTTATCCTTTTAGAAAGGAAGGTGGCATAAGACTCAAACACCTTATCTTTTCTCTGTATTTTGTATGCTAAATGAAATTTTCTATCTGATCCAGCTTTGAAACATTATATATAATTGAATTATTAAAAAAAGAATGAGGATTTCAACAAAATACCATTTTAATCTTTCGTCTAACACCAAAAACGGCTATAATCCGCCCGTTTTTCATTTATAACCCGCAAAAAGTGCGGTCAACAAAATCATAATTTTAGAGGATAAAATGGCAAAAGAAGATTGCATTGAAATGCAAGGCACAATTTTGGAAACCTTACCAAATACCATGTTCCGCGTTGAGTTAGAAAATGGCCACGTAGTGACTGCACATATTTCTGGCAAAATGCGTAAAAACTATATTCGTATCTTAACGGGCGATAAAGTAACAGTAGAAATGACCCCTTATGACTTAAGCAAAGGTCGTATCATTTTCCGTAGCCGTTAATTTAGAAATAAAAGAAAAGCCGATATGTTAATATCGGCTTTTTTTGTTTGAAAAGCATACAAATTATTTGAAGTCTAGAAAAAAATCTGTATAATCAGCGCCCTAGCCACGTTCATTTTTTCGTTCCTTGCCTTTGCAGATTGGTGGCTAATCTACGTCAAAGGCTGATTAACCCGTAAGGAGCAGTAATGCGTCACTACGAAATCGTGTTTATGGTTCATCCGGACCAAAGCGAGCAAGTACCAGGTATGATCGAACGTTACACAGGTTCTGTTAAAGAAGCTGGTGGTCAAGTTCATCGCCTAGAAGATTGGGGTCGTCGTCAATTAGCGTACCCAATTAACAAATTACACAAAGCACACTATGTGCTTATGAATGTAGAAGCGCCTCAACAAGTCATCGACGAGCTAGAAACGACTTTCCGTTATAACGATGCTGTATTACGCAGTCTTGTTATCCATACTAAGCACGCCGTAACCGAAGCGTCCCCAATGAAAGCGGCTAAAGAAGAACGTAAACCTTTAGCTGAAGTTGAAAACAACGATTTTGAGGATGCTGAAGAGTAATTCAAAACTTGATAATCGCTTCTCGTTAATCGGCACAGTGTGTCAATTACCCAAGCGAAGCAAAAGCCCTAACGGGATTGCGCATTGCCAATTTTGGCTAGAACATCGTTCCGAACAAGTCGAAAGTGGTTTATCACGCCAAGCGTGGTTAAAGATGCCAGTTCAAGTCAGTGGCAATCAGTTAATAGAAAAAACTCAAAGCATTACGGTCGGCAGTAAACTTCTTGTGGTGGGGTTTATTACTTCACATAAAACCTCAAATGGTTTAACGCAATTAGTATTGCATGCCGAGCAAATCGAATTTATAGATTAGGAGACAGCCAAATGGCACGTTATTTCCGTCGTCGTAAGTTCTGCCGTTTCACAGCGGAAAATGTTGTTGAAATCGATTACAAAGATATCGCTACATTAAAGAACTACATTTCTGAAAGCGGCAAAATTGTACCAAGCCGCATTACCGGTACTCGTGCGAAGTACCAACGCCAATTAGCACGCGCAATCAAACGCGCTCGTTATTTAGCGTTATTACCTTACTCTGATTCTCATCACAATTAAGAAGGAGTTAGGAAATGCAAGTAATTCTTTTAGATAAAATCGTTCACCTAGGTAACGTAGGTGATCAAGTTAATGTTAAATCTGGTTTCGCTCGTAACTTCTTAATCCCACAAGGTAAAGCAGTTATGGCAACTAAAGCTAACATTGAACACTTTGAAGCACGTCGTGCAGAGTTAGAAGCAGCGGCAGCAGCAAGTCTTGCAGCAGCTCAAGCTCGCGCAGCACAAGTGACTGCATTAGGTTCTGTCACTATCGCATCTAAAGCAGGTGATGAAGGCCGTTTATTCGGCGCAATCACTACTCGTGATGTAGCAGAAGCAGTAACTGCAGCTGGTGTTGAAATTGCGAAAAGCGAAGTTCGTTTACCAAACGGTCCAATCCGTACTCTTGGTGATCACGATGTTCGTTTCCAACTTCACGGCGAAGTATTTGCAACATTAGATGTTATCGTTGTTGCAGAATAATTATCAAAGTTTTTGATAAAAGAAAACCCGACGTTATGTCGGGTTTTTTGTTTTTCTGAATTAAGAAAATATTTTAGTGATTCTTTGAGAATAAAAAAGTGCGATCAAATCAAAATGACCGCACTTTTATTTCTTCACTTTAGTACTTTAAAATTACAAACCTAATACGGCAAATAACACCCAAACAGTGTAAATGGTTGCGAGGCCGTAGAAGATAAATCCGCCTGCTGGCACGTGAATTTTAAGATCGTGCATCGCGTGATGGATACGGTGTAAACCACACCACATAGGAAAAATCGTTAAAACTAAGATAACTAATTTTCCGATCCAAGAATAAGCGAATGTAATTAGATTATGTGGATCAATTAATCCGAATGGTAACAATAAACCAAGGATTAAGATTACCACAGGGAAGAAAATCGCACTGACAGTCCCGCCAGCACCAAACATCAACCATACTGGTGGTTCACCAGAGCGTTTTGGATTTTGTTCGACCATTTTTTCTCTCCCTACATATAAACTAAAATTAATGCGACAACACTAACCACAGCTGTCACTGCCCAAAGTGCATTTCTTAACACGTGATGTGGTAAACGCTCATTTTTAACAATGATGTTCATCACTTTTGGGGTCATTACGAAATAAGTTGCAGTGTGATATAAGGTTGCAATTAATGTGATGATATTTAAGAACACCACAATTGGATTTCTTAAGAAGCCAATGAAATCAACAATACCTAAGCCAGGTACAGGATTGCTTGCAAGGCAAAGTACACCATAAAGCAATACAATGCAGAACCATACGGCAAAGATAGAGGTAGCTTCGCGCACCATATATGCTTTGTAGAAATCCAATTTTTGCCACCAAGTAGCCGTCATTGGGCGAACATATTTTTTGCGTTTACTTACTGTTACTGACATATTCTTCCCCTTAGCCTTTTGGTTTTAGCATTGAGATAACATAATCTTTGGCACTTTCCACTTTGCCTTGGTTGATTGCTGAAGCTGGATCCACGTGTTTTGGACACACTTCAGAACAATAACCCACGAAAGTACAGCTCCAAACACCGTTTTTACCATTTAATAATGGCATACGTTGTGCTTTACCATGGTCACGGTTATCAAGGTTGTAACGGTGCGCCATTGTAATCGCTGCAGGGCCTAAGAATTCAGGGTTTAAACCAAATTGCGGACAAGCCGCATAGCATAAACCACAGTTAATACACATTGAGAATTGACGATATTTCTCAAGCTGTGCTGGAGTTTGTTTCGTACGGCTTACTTGCAATTCTTTCGATGGATGTGGTTTACCATCTAATGCTGGCGCTTCGTTGCCAATAATATAAGGTTTAATTGCCTCTAAACTTTCGATAAAGTGACTTAAATCAACCACTAAGTCGCGTTCAATAGGGAAGTTTGCCAATGGTTCAATACGCATGTGGCCGCTGTAATCACGTAAGAACGTTTTACAAGCCAATTTTGGTTTGTTATTGACCATCATCCCACAAGAACCGCAGATCGCCATACGGCAAGACCAACGATAAGAAAGAGACGGCTCAAGTTTATCTTTAATGTAACCTAACGCATCTAAAAGAGAGGTTTGGTTATCATAAGGTACTTGATAAGAGCTTAAATGTGGCTCTTGATCGTTTTCTGGGTTGTAGCGTAATACTTCTACAGTCATTACCGGTGAATTAGCCATTTGCTTGCTCCTTAGCTTTCGCAGCCGCTTCTGCCGCTTCTGCTTCAGCACCATAAACACGTTTTGCTGGTTGAGATTTGGTGATTTTTACCGGGCTGTATTCAATACGCGGTGCATCATCGCCATTGTAGTAAGCAAGGGTGTGTTGTAAATAATTCACATCATCACGTTCAGTGTAGTCTAAGCGTTGGTGTGCACCACGAGACTCTTTACGTTCAATTGCAGAGTTGGCAATAGATTGTGCCACATCAAGGATGTAACCTAATTCTACAGTGTAAAGCACATCGGTATTGAATACGCTTGAACGGTCTGCAACACGGATACGTTTATAACGTTCTTTAAGCTCAGCAATTTTATCTACTGCTTTTTGCATGCTTTCTTGGTCACGGTAGATACCACAACCTTCTTCCATTACGGTACCCATTTCGTCACGGATTTCAGACCAAGATTCATTACCTTCTTGGTTGTAAAGTGCTTCAAGGCGAGCCACAACATCTTGAGCTTGCGCATCAACTGCTGCACGGTTTGCCGGTTGTGCTTCCGCTGCACGTTGTGCGGCATATTCACCTGCAACACGGCCTAAAACCACTAATTCTGCAAGCGAGTTAGAACCTAAACGGTTTGCACCATGTAAACCAGAAGACGCACATTCACCCACAGCAAATAAACCTTTAATGCGAGTTTCGCTGTTGTAATCTACTTCAATACCACCCATGGTGTAGTGAACAACAGGACGTACAGGGATTGGTTCATTAACTGGGTTTACACCTTCATAAGCACTGGCTAATTCACAAATGAATGGAAGACGTTCATGTAAGTATTTTTCCCCTAAGTGGCGTAAGTCAAGATGAACCACATCGACACCTTTTGCTGTTTTTAAGGTGTTGCCTTTTTTCCATTCTTGCCAAAACGCTTGTGAAACTTTATCACGTGGACCAAGTTCCATATATTTGTTTTCAGGCTTACCGATTGGCGTTTCAGGGCCTAGACCATAATCTTGTAAATAACGGTAGCCGTTTTTATTCACTAAGATACCGCCTTCACCACGACAACCTTCAGTCATTAAGATACCAGTATTTGGTAAACCAGTTGGATGGTATTGGACGAATTCCATATCACGAAGTGGAACACCGTGACGATATGCCATTGATAAGCCATCACCTGTTACGATACCGCCGTTGGTGTTAAATTTAAATGCACGACAGCCACCGCCTGTTGCAATCACAACCGCATTTGCGTTGATTTGAACAAGTGTACCTTCCATCATATTCATCGCAACCATACCACGAGCATGACCATCATCAACTAAGATGTCTAAAACGAAGTGCTCGTCAAAGCGTTGAATTTGTGGATATTGAATGGATGTTTGGAAAAGAGTATGTAATAAGTGGAAACCGGTTTTATCTGCTGCGAACCAAGTACGTTCGATTTTCATCCCACCGAAACGACGCACGTTTACATCACCATCGGCTTTACGGCTCCAAGGGCAGCCCCAACGTTCAAGTTGAGTCATTTCCACCGGAGAATGTTCAACGAAATATTCCACCACATCTTGTTCACATAACCAGTCACCACCGGCAACGGTATCGTGGAAGTGTTTATCGTAGGAATCTTCCTCTTTAATTACTGCGGCCGCACCACCTTCTGCAGCAACCGTATGGCTACGCATAGGATAAACTTTAGAAACTAATGCGATCTTTAAGTTAGGGTTTGCTTCTGCTGCTGCAATTGCTGCACGTAAACCGCCGCCACCGGCACCAACAATAGCAATATCGACATTAACCGTTTGCACGATATCCTCCAATTAAAAGTAAAAAAATGAAACGCCCTAATAAAAGCAATAGGGAACATACTACCATTCTGCCATTTTTGTTTACAAATTAGTAACCTTTTTTCCTGAATAAACGGATAAAATACTAAAAGTGTGATCTAACTCAAAAAAGTTAGTTTTTATATATTTTGGGATGATAACTGTTTTCGTTTATAAACCATTCAATTGGATTATTGAGTTAAAAATCGCTCTTGTTTACAATAATATCATTCCTCTTAGTGCCAAAAATGGAGAAAAAAATGACCGCACTTAGCGATAAACAAACACTATGGCAACCTTCTGCTCCAATAAAAAATTTACTGGCTCGTGCAAAAATTATTGCTGATATTCGCGAGTTCTTTACTGATCGTGGATTATTAGAGGTAGAAACACCTGTTTTAAGCGAATTTGGCGTAACCGATCTCCATCTTTCCACCTTTAATACCGAATTTATTGCACCTTTTGGCGAATTATCAAAAACACTCTGGCTTTCCACTAGTCCGGAATATCACATGAAACGTTTACTGGCTGCTGGCAGTGGGCCAATTTTTCAAATTAGTAAAGTATTCCGTAATGAGGAGGCTGGCAATCGGCATAATCCAGAATTTACCATGCTTGAATGGTATAGACCGTACTTTGATATGTATCGTCTGATGAATGAAGTGGATGATTTATTACAACAAATTCTTGATTGTAAACCCGCAGAAACCTTAAGTTATCAGTTCGTATTTCAAGAATATGTAGGATTAGACCCACTTTCTGCAACTCGTCAAGAATTAGTTGAAGCAGCTCGTAAACACCATTTCATGGCAGATGAAAATGAAGACAGGGACACATTATTACAATTTTTATTCAGCGAAGTGGTAGAACCTAACATCGGGCAAGAAGCACCTGTTGCTGTATATCATTTTCCCTCTTCACAAGCTGCACTTGCACAACTTAGTCCAGAAGATAGTCGTGTGGCAGAACGCTTTGAGTTTTATTATAAAGGATTAGAATTAGCAAATGGTTTTCACGAGTTAACTGATGCCCGTGAACAACAACACCGCTTTGAGCAAGATAACCGCCTACGCGAAAAAGCAGGCTTACCACAACATGAAATCGATCATCGCTTCCTGGCGGCATTACAAGCAGGGATTCCCAATACATCAGGCGTGGCTTTAGGTGTCGATCGTTTAATTATGATTGCATTAGGTGCTAAAAGTATTAAAGAGGTGATTTCATTTTCAGTGGAGTGCGCTTAACGCTATCAAATACCCATTATTTCTTCGACACTTAGGCGATTATAAAGAATAAATAAAACAAGAAATCGATCTGGCCGAATATTTAAAATGTCAGCAAGTCAATTTGGGATTGATTAAAAAACAAACTTTATTGTTTGAAAAATGTGATCTTGATCAGATTTTAGTAAATTGGTGTAGATCCTCCCATTGACACCATAACTTTATTTTGTAATATTTGTGGCGTCTATTTCGGAGATTGAACTTTTTATGAAAAATTGCTTCAATCAAAAATCGTAGAGCATAACCCAAAGGAATAACAATTATGAAAAAGACACTAGCAGCATTAATTGTTTCTGCATTTGCCGCTTCAGCAGCAAACGCAGCAGTAGTTTACGACAACGAAGGTACTAAAGTTGAATTAAATGGTTCTCTTCGTTTAATCATGGAAAAGGCGGATAAAAAACAGTACAACGCCGCTGGTCAATCAACTAAAAAAGCTAACTCTGCTTTACGTAATGCAGGCTCACGTTTCGGCATCACTGTAAAACATAACTTAGATAACGATTTCTATGCATTAGGTCGTTTAGAATTCCGTTTTGATGATACAGATTCTCGTGACAAATTTGGTAGACTTTACGCTAAACGTGCCTATGTAGGTTTAGGTAGTAAAGCGACTGGCGATATCACATTTGGTCGTCAATTAACTATCGCAGATGATTTAAGCCAAGCAGTTGATTATGAATATGGTTTAATTCCAAAAGAAGAATATATTCCAACTGCGGGTACTGGTGTAGTTCGTTATGACTATAAAGGTATTGAAGGTTTGCAATTAAGTGCAAACTATAACTTTGGTCAAAAAAATAATGAAAAAGGCAAACCGCTTGATCCAGGTATCAAAAATGCTTATGCTGTAGGTGCGTTATACACAGTGGGTGATTTAGATGCGCGTTTCGCTTATGGCCACACTAGCTTTGAAACTGATGCGTCATATAAACACCGTTTAGATGGTTTTTTAGCATCATTAGGTTATAAATTTGGCGACTTCACATTAACTGGTGACTTTGGTTATGCTCATGAAAAAGAAAATGATGCAAAAACCAATAAATTCTACGTATCTCCAGGCTTTGCATATCAAGTAACTCCAGCATCTCAAGTATATGGTAACTACCTATATGAACGTGTGAAAGGTGAAACTACTAAAGATAAAACTCACGGTTTCTTACTTGGTGCAGACTACAAACTTCATAAACAAGTCGTAGTGTTCTTAGAAGGTAAATACGTAACAACTAAATCTTACACTAATGATACTTATACTGGTAAAGTTAAAGACAGAGCTATCGGTGTAGGTATGCGTGTATACTTCTAATCTTTGATTAGAAAGAAATCTTAAAAGGCGAATCGAAAGGTTCGCCTTTTTATTTATCTTTTTAAATCTCCCCAAACCCTCTTTACAAAAGAGGGGCTTTTTTATGAGTTACTTTTAATATTTTAGGGAGTATTTGAGAGAGCTAAGAACGGAAAGCATTTATTTGCCAATAAAATACCCCCCCCCTCTTTCGCAAAGAGGGGGCTAGGGGGAGATTAACTACTTCAACTTATCCAAAATCAGTTCTCCCATCATTTCAATATGGGCTTTTTCTGCATTCAACGCAGGGATATAGTGATAAGACACACCACCATGATTTAAGAATGTTTCTTTATTTTCAACCTCAATTTCTTCTAAGGTTTCTAAGCAATCCACCGAGAAGCCAGGGCAAATCACCACGATTTTTTGAATCCCTTGAGAAGCAGCTTCTTCCAAGAAATGATCGGTATAAGGTTGTAACCATTCTTCACGACCAAAACGAGATTGGAACGTCATATTCCATTGGTTTTCGGTTAAACCGAGCTTATCCACAATCGCAATCGTAGTTTGTTTGCAATGCTGACGATAATAATCCCCCATATTCTCATAACGCAATGGAATGCCATGATAAGAAAAAAGCAAAAATTCATCCGATTTTAACCGCACTTTGATAGAATCCACCAACGCATTAATGTAGTTTTTATCAAGATGATAAGAATGAATAAACTCAAAAGGCATAATATCGCGTTCTTGTGCAATCGCACGATTGAATGCATCGATTAATGCACCTGTTGTGGTGCTGGAATATTGTGGATAAAGTGGTAGTACAATCATGCGTTCTACATCATTTTTGAGTAAATTTTTGACCGCACTTTGCATCGAAGGATTGCCGTAAGTCATGGCAATTTCGACTTGTGCATTGATGCCTTGTTCAGTCAAATAAGCTTGTAAACCTGTTTGTTGTTGCTTTGTAATAGCGAGCAGCGGAGAGCCTTGAGCGGTCCAAATAGCTTGATAATTTTGTGCAATACGTTTAGAACGCATCGGTAAAATAATAGTTTTTAAAAGGGGATACCATTTCCAACGGGGTAAATCGACCACTCGAGGATCTGTGAGAAATTCCCATAAATAACGTGAAATTGCTTTGGCGTTAGGTTCATCCGGCGTACCAAGATTGGCTAAGATAACACCGATTTTTTGAGTTTTATTCATAAATGTTTAATAGAAAGCGTTAATCGAGAAACGCAACAAAGTTTATCTTGTTCATCACGAATGTCAATTTGCCATACATGGATATTTTTACTTAAACTAATAGGGATTGCCTTAGCAATCACAAAACCTTGTTTTACTGAATGGAGGTGATTCGCATTAATGTCTAAGCCGACAACTATTTGTCCCTCTTCTACACAGAGAAATCCTGCCAGAGATCCAATAGTTTCGGCCAAGGCAACAGATATGCCCCCATGTAGCAAACCAAAAGGCTGTATTGTGCGATGATCTACAGGCATTTTGGCCTCAATCCAGTTTTCTCCAACCGCATAAACCTCAATACCTAAATGTTCTATAGCACAGTTTTTACTCATTTCATTAAGTTGATTGAGTGTGAATGTCTTTTTCCAGATCGCCATGTAGGTTATTCCTTAGATAGGCTGATTAATTTTTGAGTTTTTTATCTTTTAAGATAATTCAATGCGGTTTATTTGCTAGAGTGCAAGTCAGCATTATAACGAAAATCTACTTTGTATGTTGAAATTTATGCTGAAAACGATCAATCCTCCCCTTTTTCATATAGACAATTCCAATTACATCAATTTATAGCTTTCTTCCTCACTTTTAGGCAAAATAGGAGAAAATTTAAGTAAGTAAAAAAAGGATTATTACAATGATTAAACATTACGATTATATTGCGATTGGTGGCGGTTCTGGCGGGATTGCCTCAATTAACCGTGCAGCAAGCTACGGTAAAAAATGTGCCATTATCGAAGCAAAACACCTCGGTGGCACTTGTGTGAACGTAGGTTGTGTACCGAAAAAAGTGATGTTTTATGGCGCACAAATTGCAGAAGCCATTAACAGCTATGCACCCGCTTATGGTTTTGATGTCGAAGTGAAAAACTTTGATTACGCGAAATTAGTTGAGAGTCGTCAAGCTTATATCGGTCGTATTCATACCTCTTACAATAATGTATTAGCAAAAAATAATGTGGATGTTCTAAATGGTTTTGCTCGCTTTAAAGATGCGAAAACGATTGAAGTAAGCTATGCAGATGGTTCAACAGAATTAGTGACAGCGGATCATATTTTAATTGCTACAGGTGGTCGTCCAAGTATTCCTGCGGTAAAAGGTGCAGAATACGGGATTGATTCAAATGGTGTATTTGCTTTAAATGAATTACCAAAACGTGTTGCAGTGGTTGGTGCGGGTTATATTGCTGTTGAATTAGCGGGTGTTTTAAATAGCTTAGGCAGCGAAACCCATTTATTTGTGCGCCAACACGCCCCATTGCGTCATCAGGATCCATTAATTGTAGAGACATTAGTTGAAGTGTTAGCACAAGATGGTATTCAATTACATACCAAAGCGTTGCCTGAAGAAGTCGTAAAAAATGCCGATGGTTCACTTACCTTGAAATTACAAGATGGTCGTGAAACCACGGTAGATACGTTAATTTGGGCGATAGGTCGCGAACCGGCAACGGATGTGATTAATCTTGAAGTAACGGACGTGAAAACCAATTCTCGTGGACAAATTATTGTCGATAAATATCAAAATACAAACGTGCCTGGTATTTATGCTGTGGGAGATATTATCGAAGGTGGTATTGAATTAACACCCGTTGCCGTAGCAGCAGGTCGTCGCTTATCTGAGCGTTTATTCAATAACAAACCAAATGAGCATTTGGATTACAATCTTGTACCAACCGTTGTGTTCAGCCATCCGCCAATTGGTGCGGTGGGTTTAACTGAACCGCAAGCGATTGAGCAATATGGTGAAGAAAATGTGAAAGTGTATAAATCCTCTTTCACGGCAATGTACACCGCTGTCACTGAACATCGCCAACCTTGCCGAATGAAGTTAGTTTGTGTTGGCAAAGAAGAGAAAATTGTGGGCTTACACGGTATTGGTTTTGGTGTGGATGAAATGATTCAAGGTTTTGCTGTGGCAATCAAAATGGGCGCAACGAAAGCAGACTTTGATAATACCGTAGCGATTCACCCAACAGGTTCTGAAGAATTTGTGACAATGCGTTAATTACAGATAAAAAAAGTGCGGTCAAAATGATCTGCACCCCAAAAGTTGGACTCAACAAACCAACAATTGAGGTGCAGATTTTTTATGGG
>NZ_JBTGNX010000015.1:0-48044 GCF_054332415.1 Haemophilus sp. SZY H56
CAGAAGTGAAACGCCGATGCGCCGATGGTAGTGTGGGGCTTCCCCATGTGAGAGTAGGACACCGCCAGGTACTGAATGTAGAACCCCGAGCTGAAGAGCTTGGGGTTTTTGTTTATGGATTTTTATTAAAAATTATATAGAATGATCTCAATTTTTATTTCTCAATATAAACAATGAAAAACTTTAGATATTTTGCTCAACGTTATGTTGATTGGGTTATTCGATTAGGTCGAGTTCGCTTCTCTTTACTTGGCATTGCTATTCTTGCGATTTTGGCTCTTTGTATACAAATCTTATTAAGTACCCTTTTTAGTGATGGTATTCACTGGAGTGATATTGTTCGCTCGATCACTTTTGGTTTGTTTACTGCTCCTTTTGTTATTTATTTCTTTACGCTACTTGTTGAGCGATTAGAGCGTTCCCGTTTAGAGTTATCTAAAATGCTTGCACGATTAGAAAAAAATAGTCGTGATAAAAGTACTTTACTTGCAACAATTAGCCATGAGTTACGTACCCCATTAAATGGAATCATTGGTTTAAGTCGAATTTTATTAGATGATAAATTAACGGAACAACAACAGAATTGTCTGAATACGATTAATTTAAGTGCGGTCAGTTTAGGTCATATTTTTAGCGACATTATTGATTTAGATAAGATCGACTCTAAACGTATTGAATTAAATATTCAACCTTGCGATTTCCATTCACTACTTAATGATTTTTATAATTTTGGTATCTTAATGGCAGAGCAAAAGGGACTAAAGTTTTCTTTAAATTGTGATGAAAATTTAGCTAATTGGCTTTATCTCGATCGTGCACGTATCAGCCAAATTCTTTGGAATTTAATTGGTAATGCTGTGAAGTTTACTGATAAGGGTGAAGTTATTCTAACAGTACAGAAAATACAGGATAATCAGTATCAATTTAGTGTTACTGATACGGGAGCAGGTATTGCACCTTATGAATTAGATAAGATTTTTACCATGTATTATCAGGTTAAAGATAATATTCATCGTTCAGCAGGAAGTGGCATCGGTCTTGCAATTTCTAAAAATCTTGCGCAGTTAATGCAAGGTGATTTAACCGTTGAAAGTGAATTGGATAAAGGTTCTACTTTTTATTTAACGATTATTGCTGAACAAGCGCAAGCTCATGATGGAAATGCTGAAAAAGCCATGCAGCATCTTTCTATTTTATTAGTTGAAGATGTTGAATTGAATGTGGTTGTGGCTAAAAGCATTCTTGAAAAGCAGGGGCATTATGTTGATGTTGCCATGAATGGTGAACAGGCGATCCGATTATTTGAGAAAAATACCTATGATATTGTTTTTCTTGATATTAAGTTGCCTGATATGTCAGGTTTTGATATCGCACAATATTTGCGAAAAAACTACGAAGAAGGGATTTACGATTTTCTACCGCCTTTAATTGCCTTTACAGCGAACGTGATGCATAGCGAAGAAGAATATCAAGAGCAGGGAATGGATGGCGTGTTACGCAAGCCACTTTCTTTGGTTGAATTACGTCAATGCTTTAAAACTTTTTTAGGCGATGATATTGAATGTATCTCTGATGAAGAAGAAACACCTCACGTTCAAGAAGGCATTAATATTTCACTTATTGAGTTAATTGGAAAATCTCAAGCTAAAGCTAATGTTGATTTATTTAAACAATGGATGCCAATTTATTTAGATGAATTAGAGACAGCTTATGAGGATTATCTTGCAAACTCAGATATGCAACAAACGGTGTCAGATGTCGCACATAAAATTAAAGGTGCAGCTGCATCAGTAGGACTTGTGAATGTTCAAAATATCGCAAAACAGGCTCAAGATATCTCATTACCAAATTGGACATCCGATATTGCTTCATGGATAAAGCAACTCAGTAATGAATGGTCTCAAAATTTAGCTGAATTAGAAGTGTATTTAGAAAAGTAATTTATGACACGTCATTTTCAAATTTTGGTCAGTGAGAATATGCCGTCTAATTTGCCGGCAAATACCTTGATCATTAATGAGTTTTCTAAAATTCAAAATCTTCTTGGGCAAGAGTTTGAAACGATCTTGTTTGATGCACGGAAAGGCATCCATTTAGAGGCACTCGCTATTGCGGCCGGTACATTGAAAATGAATGGTGTCTTAATTATCTTGCTATCAAATTGGGAGGAGCTTCATTCTCAAATAGATGAAGATAGTCTCCGTTGGTCCGGTTCGATTGAGGCAATTGCTACGCCAAGATTTATGACATATTTTAAGCATTGTATTCATAAATATGGCTTCCCCGTCCTTTATCATCAAAATGATTTAAAATTTGACCGCACTTTTCAGCAGTCATTTGTCAATCACAACGCGACCTTAGATCAGCAGAAAATCATTGAGCAAATCTTACAAAAAGAATCTGAACTTTACTTTCTTACTGCCAAACGAGGAAGAGGGAAATCAGCTCTAGCAGGCTTATTAGCGAATCAACTGGATACTAAAATTTACCTCACAGCACCGAATAAAAGTGCGGTTAAAATTTTGGCTAAATTTTCACAAAAAGAGATTATCTTTATTTCACCAGATGAGCTTTTCCTTGCTTTGCAAAATGCTCCTTCTTTTTCTGAAAATGCTTGGCTTTTTGTTGATGAGGCGGCAATGCTGCCGATTGCTCAACTGAGCGCTTTTTTTCATCATTTTAAGCATATTTTATTTACGACTACCATCCATAGTTATGAGGGAACGGGGCGAGGTTTTGAGCTTAAATTTAAGCAAAAAATTAACCGCACTTTTTCTGACTTTGAGCTTATTGAACCGCTACGTTGGTCTAAAGATGATGTTTTAGAGGCGTTTATTGATGAGCTTTTATTATTAAATGTAGAGGATGACTTTAAACAAACGCCATACGATAAAAGCAAAGTATGCCAAATTACTGAACGATCACAAGAGGAAATACTTTCTTCATTGCCCCAATTCTATGGGTTGATGATATTAGCTCATTATCGTACATCACCAGTAGATCTCCGGCGATTGTTTGATGCCAATTCACAGTGTTTTTTTGCTGCTGAAAGCGAGCAAAATTTACTAGGGGCAGTTTGGGCATTAGAGGAAGGTGGGATTGACGATTCAGCCCTCATTGAAGCGATTCAACAAGGGACTAGACGCCCTAAAGGTAATCTTGTCCCGCAAGCACTTTGTTTTCATGTTCAACAACAAAAGGCTTGTGAATTGCATTCTTTACGTATTTCGAGAATTGCGGTTCAGCCTATGTGGCAGCAGCATGGTATAGGTACACAACTTATTGAATACATCACACAAAATGCCGATGTGGATTATTTATCAGTGAGTTTTGGTTATACCAAAGAACTGGCTAAATTTTGGCAGAAATGTGGTTTTTCTCTTGTTCATTTAGGCGAGCATTTAGAGGCAAGTAGTGGTTGTTATTCTGTTATTGCTCTAAAAGGGCTTTCTGCACAAGGGATTGAATTAGAAAAAGAAGCAACACAATCTTTTCAACGGAATATGCCTTTGTCTTTCCATCCCCTCGCTCAGCAATTTAATACCGCATTAGTAGATTGGGAATTGATTGGCGAAGATTGGTTCAGCTTAAAAAATTTTGCTTATTTTCACCGCACTTTAGCTTCCGCTTTGCCGGCAATTCGTCGATTTTTAATGAATTTAGATGAAAAAGATTGCCCTTTGATGAGAGATTATTTCATCACAAAAAAGGTACCCTATAATAAGAAAAATGGGTTAAAATTATTACGTTCGGAGATTGCACAAAAATTAAAAAAGGAGGCAAGATGAGCGAACAAGAAAAAAAAGGTTGGTTCCGTAAAGCGGTAGATGAATACAATAAATTTTGCAGTGAACTTGGTTTAGATAAAGGTAGTTGTCGAGGTTGTATGCCACGCATTGAATTTGATGATGATGGTAAGGTAAAAAAAGAGAAACCACTAGAACCACTCAAAAAATAAAAGAAAACAGGGTTAACTAAACCCTGTTTTTTTATACAGATAAATATTGAAAAGTAGAGTGAATTTGCTAAACTAATCAGCTATTCACGCAAAAATGAGATAAAAATTGACCGCACTTATGAAAACAACCTATTTTAATGTTGATATTCCGACTCAGCCCAATGATCATAAAATTCTTGGCAATGTATTAGCGAGTGCAGATGCACTTGCTGTTAGTGAAATTGCAGAGCAATACGATGGATTGATTGTGGTTGTGACACCAGATACCAAAAGTGCGGTTCGTTTATCACAAGTTTTACCGGATTTAACTTCTCAGCCCGTTCAGTTTTTTCCTGATTGGGAAACGTTGCCTTATGATTCTTTTTCTCCTCATCAAGAAATTATTTCTTCGCGTTTAAGTGCGCTATTTTATTTGCAAAATACTAAAAAAGGTATCTTTGTTTTACCGATTAGCACATTAATGCAACGCGTGTGCCCGCCGAAATATCTACAGCATAATGTCCTTTTGATTAAAAAAGGCGACCGTCTTGTCATTGAAAAATTGCGATTACAATTAGAGTCAGCAGGATATCGTTCCGTCGAGCAAGTACTAGAACATGGTGAATATGCGGTACGTGGATCACTTTTAGATCTTTTCCCAATGGGAAGTGCAGTTCCATTTCGCTTAGATTTTTTTGATGATGAAATTGATTCGATTCGTACTTTTGATGTCGATACGCAGCGAACGTTAGATGAAATTCAATCCATTAATTTATTACCTGCACACGAATTTCCAACAGATGAGAACGGCATTGAATTTTTCCGTACACAATTTAGAGAAACTTTTGGAGAAATTCGTCGCGATCCAGAACATATTTATCAGCAAATCAGTAAAGGCACACTAATCTCAGGGATTGAATATTGGCAGCCGCTATTCTTTGATGAAATGGCAACGTTGTTTGATTACTTACCCGAAAAAACGTTGTTTGTGGATATGGAGACAAATCAAGCACAAGGTGAACATTTTTATCTTGATGCCAAACAGCGTTATGAGCATCGAAAAGTCGATCCAATGCGCCCTCTTTTGCCGCCAGAACGTTTGTGGTTAAGTATTGATGCGGTAAATCATGCATTAAAAAATTATCCTAAAATTAATTTTAAAGCAGAAAAAGTGCGGTCATCTGTTCGTCAGAAAAATTTAGCGGTGTCCGCATTACCAGCCGTGACCATTCAATCACAGCAAAAAGAACCGTTATCGCAACTTCGTCAGTTTATTGAACATTTTAAAGGAAATGTTTTATTTTCAGTTGAAACCGAAGGACGACGTGAAACCTTACTGGATTTACTTTCACCATTAAAAATTAAACCTAAACAGATTAAAACCTTATCTGAAGCCAATCAAGACAAGTTTAATCTGTGGGTAAGTCGTCTTGAGCAAGGTTTTATTCTTGATGAGGCTAAACTCGCCGTTATTACTGAACATGAGATTTTAGGTGAGCGAGTACAGCAACGTCAGCGTGATAAACGTAAGGCGGTCAATCCAGATACCCTAGTGCGTAATCTGGCCGAATTAAAAATAGGGCAGCCTGTGGTGCATTTAGATCATGGCGTTGGGCGTTATGGTGGTTTAGTGACACTCGATACTGGAGGCTTAAAAGCAGAATATTTGCTGATCAATTATGCGAATGAATCCAAACTTTATGTGCCTGTTGGTTCTCTTCATTTAATTAGTCGCTATGTTGGTGGCTCAGATGAAACCGCACCATTACATAAATTAGGTAATGAATCGTGGGCTAAAACGCGTCAAAAAGCCGCAGAAAAAATTCGTGATGTGGCCGCTGAATTACTTGATGTTTATGCCCAACGAGAAGTGAAAAAAGGTTTTGAATTTAAATATGATCGTGAGGAATTCCAGCAATTCGCTGCAACCTTCCCTTTTGAAGAAACGCACGATCAAGCCATGGCGATTAATGCCGTCATTTCGGATATGTGTCAGCCCAAGGCGATGGATCGTTTGGTTTGTGGTGATGTGGGCTTTGGGAAGACGGAAGTGGCGATGCGCGCCGCATTTTTGGCAGTCATGAACCATAAACAAGTGGCTGTATTAGTTCCAACAACCTTGTTAGCTCAACAGCATTACGAGAATTTTAAAGATCGTTTTGCTAATCTTCCAGTTAATGTGGAAGTGCTTTCTCGCTTTAAAACAGCCAAAGAGCAAAAACAAATCTTAGAAAATTTAGCCGAAGGAAAAGTTGATATTCTGATTGGAACCCATAAATTGATTCAATCCGATGTGAAGTTTTCTGATCTTGGCTTGCTCATCATTGATGAAGAACATCGCTTTGGTGTGGGACAAAAAGAGAAAATTAAACAACTTCGAGCGAATATTGATATTTTAACGCTTACCGCAACACCAATTCCTCGAACTTTGAATATGGCAATGAATGGTATTCGCGACCTTTCTATTATTGCGACGCCACCGGCTCGCCGAGTGAGTATCAAAACGTTTGTTCGCCAGAAAGATGATTTAATTATTCGTGAAGCGATTCTGCGTGAGATTTTGCGTGGTGGACAAGTCTATTATTTGCATAATGATGTGGCAAGTATTGAAAATACGGCAGAAAAACTGACCGCACTTGTCCCTGAGGCTCGAGTCGTCATTGGTCATGGTCAAATGCGAGAACGTGAACTTGAACGCGTGATGAGTGATTTTTATCATCAACGTTATAATGTTTTAGTCTGTTCCACCATTATTGAAACAGGGATTGACGTACCAACGGCAAATACGATTATTATTGAACGTGCAGATAATTTTGGTTTAGCTCAGCTTCACCAACTGCGTGGGCGAGTAGGACGTTCTCATCACCAAGCTTATGCTTATTTGCTTACACCGCCGCCGAAATTAATGACGAAAGATGCAAAACGTCGTTTAGAGGCATTAGAAAGTTTAGATAACTTAGGTGCAGGTTTCATTCTTGCGACGCACGATTTAGAAATTCGCGGTGCAGGTGAATTATTAGGGAATGAGCAAAGTGGACAAATTGAGAGCATCGGTTTTTCACTTTATATGGAATTACTTGATGCGGCAGTTAAAGCCTTAAAAGAGGGCAGAGAACCTTCGTTAGAAGAGATTACGCATCAACAAGCTGAAATTGAGTTACGTGTTCCCGCCTTATTGCCAGATGACTATCTTGGTGATGTGAATATGCGTTTGTCGTTCTATAAACGCATTGCAGCAGCGGAAAGTAAACAAGAGTTAGATGAATTAAAAGTTGAATTAATCGATCGCTTTGGCCTATTACCTGAAGCAACTAAAAATCTTTTACAAATTGCTGAAATGCGTTTAATGGTGAAACCATTAAAAGTACTGAAAATCGATGCAGGGGCTCAAGGTGGCTTTATTGAATTTTCACCTTCGGCAAAAGTTGATCCAGAAAAATTCATCAAATTAATTCAACAAAATCCAATTGTTTATCGCTTTGATGGACCATTAAAATTTAAGTTTGTGAAAGCACTTCCAGAAAACAAAGAGCGGCTAGAATTTGTGATGGATTTGGTGAAGACGCTTACTGAGTAGAAAGTAAATAAAAAGGCTGACAAAATGTCAGCCTTTTTTTTACGTTTGATTAGTGAAGCGCTTCAACAACGCTTAAGAACATTTTTAAGATACCGGCGTTTAATAAGTCGATAAAGAATGCCCCTACCATTGGTACGATTAAGAACGCTTTGTGAGATGGTCCGAAACGACTGGTAATTGCTTGCATGTTAGCAACGGCTGTTGGTGTTGCACCGAGACCGAAACCACAGTGACCCGCACTTAATACAATCGCATCATAATCTTTACCCATCATACGGTATGTGACGTAGATAGCGAAGAAAGCCATGAAGACAACTTGAACTGCTAAGATAACCAATACATCTGTTGCAAGACCTGCTAATTCCCAGAGTTTGAGAGACATTAAAGCAATCGCTAAGAAGATCGATAAACCCACGCTACCTAATACGTCAATCGCTGAATCTGCCACTTGGAATTTGAATAAGTGGGTTAAGCTATTACGAATGATGACACCCGTAAACAAACACCATACGAATGTAGGTAATTGAATGTGTGTACCTTTTGTTAAGCCATCCAAGTATTGACCGATAAGTAAACACAAAGAAAGCATTGCGATAGTTTCAATGATTGAGCGAGAATTTATTTTACGTTTGTAAGTTGGATGCTCAAATGCTTCTTGTACGTCATCAACTTCATCATTCTCTGGGTTTTCACCTTGTTTTTGATGATTTAATAAATAACGAGATACTGGGCCACCTAAAATACCACCAAAGACTAAACCGAATGTAGCACACGCCATCGCAATTTCTGTTGCTGCCGGTAGATTAAATTCTTTAGTGAATGTTTCTGCCCATGCAGCACCTGTACCATGACCACCTGTTAGGGTAACTGAACCTGCAAGTAAACCGTAAGCCGGATCAATACCTAATAATTGCGAGCCTAAAATACCGATGATATTTTGGCAAACAATGAGTATTGCGGCTGCAAATAGGAAGATAACTAATGGTTTTCCGCCTTTAATTAAGCGGGCAAAATTTGCACTTAAACCGATAGACGAGAAGAAGACTAACATCATCGATGTTTGTAAGCTTTTCTCAAAAGTGAATGAAGTGCCATTTACTTTGTATAAAATGGTTAAGGCAATAGCCACAATAAAGCCACCAACAACAGGTTCAGGGATATTGAATGTTTGTAAAACTCGAATACGTTTTACTAGAAAAAAACCAAGTAATAATACAAAACTTGCTAAAGCAAGCGTTTGATAGGTATCAAAAACAATATTCACGAAATATCCTCCTATTTAGTTTGGTTTCGAGAATTCTTATGAGTTGTGTTCGGGTTCAACTACCACAATATCAACATTGCTATGCAATCCACGTGGTAATTGAGAGCCTTTTCTGCCGCGTTCCGCACGGAATTTTTGCAGATCTTCCGGTTTTAATGTGATTTTTCGTTTACCGGAATGGAACTCAAGGCTAGCTTGCTCTGAAATTAAGAACAATTTCACCAATAATTCTGACCGCGCTTTTGCATTCGCTGCTGGAATACTGATGATTTTGTTGCCTTTCCCTTTTGATAATGCCGGTAAATCTCGTACCGGAAAAATCAGCATTCGCCCCGCTGAAGTGAGGGACACAAGAAGTGAGGCCGACTCGGAAAGTGTCTCAGGTTTCAAGACTTTCGCATTTTCTGGCAAAGAAATCAAGGCTTTTCCAGCTTTATTACGTGCAATTAAATCGTCAAATTTGCAAATAAAACCATATCCTGCATCTGATGCCATCAATAATTCTTGTTTTTCAGGTTCCATAATAACCTGTTCAATGGTTGCACCTGCCGGTAATGTAAGTTTACCGGTGAGCGGTTCACCTTGGGAACGCGCAGATGGCAAGCTTAATGGATCTAAAGCGTAGCTACGACCAGTACTATCAATAAAGATTACCGGTTGATTGCTTTTACCACAAGCGTGCGCCAGATATTTATCGCCTGCTTTGTAGCTTAATCCTTCCGGATCAATATCATGACCTTTCGCACAACGAACCCAACCCATTTCAGATAAGATGACGGTAACGGGTTCAGCCGGAGTCATTTCACTTTCAGAAATGGCTTTTGCTTCTTCACGTTCAACTAATTGAGACATTCTAGGGCTGGCGTATTTTTTTGCATCTTCTTGAATTTCTTTTTTGATCAAAGTATTTAAGCGACGCTCAGATCCTAAAATTAACTCTAAATTTGACCGCTCTTCTTCGAGTTTATCTTTTTCAGCCTGTAATTGATGTTCTTCTAATTTGGCTAAATGGCGTAAACGTAAGTTTAAAATGGCTTCTGCCTGTTCATCACTTAAGTTAAAGCGAGTCATTAAAACTTGTTTAGGTTCGTCTTCAGTACGAATAATCTCAATCACTGCATCAATGTTAAGGAAGGCAATCATCAAGCCATCTAAAATGTGCAAACGAGCGAGTACTTTATCTAAACGATGTTGTAAACGACGTGTCACAGTAGTACGACGGAATGTCAACCATTCGGTAAGAACTTGAAGTAAGCCTTTCACAGCTGGTTTATGATCAAGTCCGATCATATTCATATTCACACGATAGCTTTTTTCAAGATCCGTCGTCGCAAATAAATGCGCCATTAAGGCATCCGTGTCAACGCGATTTGAACGTGGCACAAGCACGATACGCACAGGATTTTCATAATCTGCTTCATCACGAATATCTTCCACCATGGGCAATTTTTTTGCGGTCATTTGTTCAGCAATTTGCGCAATGATTTTTGATGGAGAAGATTGATGAGGAAGTGCGCTAATGATGATTTCACCGTCTTCTTTATGCCATGTCGCACGCATCTTGATGGAACCACGACCGGTTTCATACATTTTGCGAATATCATCTTTTGGCGAAATAATTTCCGCTTCCGTTGGGAAATCAGGGCCTTGAATGATATTGAGTACATCATCTAATCCGGCTTTTGGATTATCTAATAGTAGGACAGCCGCATCCGCCACTTCATTAATATTGTGTGGTGGAATATCGGTTGCCATCCCAACAGCAATCCCGGTGGTGCCGTTCAAGAGAATATGAGGCAAACGTGCTGGCAAATATTGTGGCTCTTCTAAGGTGCCATCAAAGTTTGGTTGGAAATCAACAGTGCCTTGACCCAATTCAGTTAATAGAATTTCAGAAATTTTGGACAAGCGAGATTCGGTATAACGCATCGCTGCGAATGATTTAGGATCATCTGGCGCCCCCCAGTTTCCTTGGCCATCCACTAAAGGATAACGGTAAGAAAAGGGCTGAGCCATTAATACCATGGCTTCATAACAGGCTAAGTCGCCGTGTGGATGGAATTTACCCAATACATCACCGACGGTACGTGCGGATTTTTTAAATTTCGCAGCGGCATTTAAACCCAGTTCAGACATCGCATAGACAATACGACGTTGAACAGGCTTTAAGCCATCGCCAATAAAAGGCAATGCACGATCCATAATGACGTACATTGAATAATTAAGGTAAGCCTTTTCTGTAAAAGTGCGAAGTGGCATCTGCTCGATGCCTTCGTAATTAATATTGCTCATCTTCTTCTAATCTATTTTCTGGTTGCACCGGAATTCCCATCAGACTGTTCGTGATGAGAATGTCCCATATCCATTCCTTTATGACTGTCAATTTCGTAAGGAACAGGTTGTGGTTTTTGTGGATTGGCTTCTTTAAAGGCTTCGCCTTTTAATTTACCAGAATAAATATTCGGATTTTTTTCGCCTTCTACCACTATTTGTCCCATTGTACCTTTATTTACAGCACGGAAAATGGAGTGATCCATAAAGACGTAAGTACCCGGTACATCAATTCGTGTTTCCACCATGGTGGCACTGCCGGATGGAATCAGGGTAGTTTGAACATTGTGATTAACAAGCGTACCGCCTTCCACATATACATTGTGAAATACCGCACCAATCAAGTGGAAAGAAGAACATAAATTTGGCCCAGCATTTCCTACGAATAGACGAATGGTTTCACCTGTCTTCACTTTTAAGGCATTTCCATCCATGGTTGCGCCGACTTTACCGTTGAATAGTACGTATTCAGGACGTTCATCGATGGCTTTTTGCATACTGAATGGTTGCAAGCCAGGATCACCAAATTCACCTTTGGTATAGAATTCACTTTGCATAATGTAAAATTCGCGATCCACTTTTGGTAAACCTTCTTTGGGCTCAACTAAAACTAAACCATACATCCCTTTGGCAAGGTGAATATCCACAGGTTGGCTGCCGCAGTGGTATAAATAAATCCCCGAACGTAACGCTCTAAATTGGAAGGTGGATGTGCGTGTTGGTGGCGTTTCACTCGCAATAGCACCACCCATTGGCACAGCGGCAGCATGGAAATCGATACTGTGCGGCATCATTGAACTCGCTGAGTTGGAAAGTTGAACTTCCACCATATCGCCTTCGCGTACACGAATGAATGGCGCAGGCACGCTACCATTTAATGTCCAAAATTTAAATTGCACGCCATCCATTAAATCCATAATTTGTTCAAGTGCGGTCAGTTTTACCACGACTTTTGCAGGATAGTTACGTTCAATTGGTTTTGGCACATTGGGCGCAAGCGTCAGTTCAGCTTCAATTTCAGGTAATTTTTCAACCGCAGTGGCTGCCGTATTAGAGGGCTTTTCCTCTGCTTGAGCGGAGGGAATAAGGCTTAAACCTGCACCTAATGTAATCGTTGCAAGGCCTAGTGCACTATTCTTAAAAAAATCTCGACGTTGTTCGTTCATGATTGACCTCAAATAATTAAACGGCTAAATCCACTTGGTCGCCATTGGTTTGTAACCAATTTTTGCGATCTTCTGCTCGTTTTTTGGCGAGTAACATATCCATTAATTCTAATGTTTCAGCCCCTTGATCTTTGCCTAGCTCATAGGTTAATTGAACTAAACGACGTGTATTCGGATCCATGGTAGTTTCACGTAATTGTGACGGATCCATTTCACCCAAACCTTTGAAGCGTTGTACGTTTAAGGTACCTTTTTTACCTTTTAAGCGTTCTAAAATCGCTTCTTTTTCGTTTTCATCTAAGGCATAAAAGACTTCTTTGCCTAAGTCGATACGATAGAGTGGTGGCATTGCCACATAAACGTGCCCATCTTGTACTAATTTCGGGAAATGACGTAAAAAGAGTGCACAAAGTAGGGTGGCAATATGCAAACCATCAGAGTCCGCATCGGCTAAAATACAGACTTTACCGTAACGAAGCTGAGATAAGTCTTCATTATCAGGATCGATACCAAGCGCCACGGCAATATCATGAATTTCCGTTGAACCAAGCACTTGATCACTGGCGACTTCCCAAGTATTTAAGATTTTTCCGCGCAATGGTAGGATTGCTTGATATTCACGATCACGCGCCTGTTTGGCTGAGCCGCCCGCAGAGTCACCCTCTACTAAGAATAATTCGGTTTTTTCTAAATTTTGTGATGCACAATCGGCTAATTTGCCCGGTAGAGCAGGGCCACTCACTAATTTTTTACGCACGACTTTTTTGGCTGCATTTAAACGACGTTGTGCAGAGCTAATGGCCATTTCAGCTAAGCGATCGGCATCTTGTACGTTTTGATTCAACCATAAACTGAAGGCATCTTTTAAAACACCTGCAACAAAGACCGCACTTTGACGGGAAGATAAGCGTTCTTTGGTTTGGCCGGCAAATTGGGCATCCTGCATTTTCAGTGAAAGAATGTAAGCACATCGATCCCAAATGTCGTCTGCTGTTAATTTCACGCCGCGTGGTAATTTATTGCGGAATTCGCAATATTCGGTCATGGCATTAAGCAAGCCTTGGCGAAGACCATTTACGTGTGTTCCGCCTTGTACCGTTGGAATTAAGTTTACATAGCTTTCTGCAATAAGCTCTCCACCTTCAGGTAACCATAATAATGCCCAGCTTACTGCTTCTGTGGAGCCTTTAAATTCACCGACAAAAGGTTTTTCAGGTAAGGTTTCAAAACCATTTACTGCTTCGGTTAAGTAATCGGATAAACCGTCTTGATAGCACCACACATCTTCGGTGTTATTCACTTTATCGACAAATTTAATTTCTAAGCCTGAACAAAGTACGGCTTTGGCACGTAATAAGTGGCGTAAACGACTAACAGAAAAATTCTTGCTATCAAAATATTTTGGGTTTGGTTTGAAGTGAACGGTGGTGCCGGTTGTTCGTCTGCCACAAGTCCCAATGACTTCTAATTCTTCTACTTTTGTGCCATTTTCAAAGGCAATTTTATACACTTCAGCGTTACGTTTAACTTGAATATCAACGCGTTCAGAAAGGGCATTGACGACAGAAATCCCCACCCCGTGTAAACCACCGGCAAATTCATAGTTTTTATTCGAGAACTTACCGCCAGCATGAAGTTTGGTTAAGATAACTTCGACACCAGAAACGCCTTCCGTTGGATGGATATCCACTGGCATCCCGCGTCCATTATCAATGACTTCAAGTGATTGATCAGCGTGTAAAATCACTTCAACTTTGGTGGCAAAACCTGCAAGGGCTTCGTCCACACTGTTATCGATAACTTCTTGAGCAAGGTGATTTGGACGGGTAGTGTCCGTGTACATACCAGGGCGAATTTGCACCGGTTCAAGATCTTTCAGAACCGTAATTTCTTGAGCAGAATAATTTGTAGTCATTTTTTAAATTAGTTACTTATTTATAAAAAAATTGGCGTGATTTTATCAAAAAATGACGCGTTTATAAAATCAAAGATATGCAGGAAAGGAGGGAGATCTTGAAAAGTGCGGTTAAAGTTTGGTATGCATGATAACCGCACCTAGAACAGAGAAATGATAGCTATTGCATTCCAATTAATTTATGTGTTTGTAAACTTAATAGCCATCTGGGTCTATTCGTTCTTTGATTTAATTTTCCTAATTGTGTGATCGTTTCTAATAGATTCATCTTGCCATGAACTTCACAAGGAGAAAGATAGTAATATTTTGCTTGAATTTTATTTTCAATCATTTCACAAAAAGGAATAATATTGTCATCAGCAACAATACGAACTTCGTGTGCAAATGAAATACAACGCTTTTCGTATTTATGCGCATATAGACGTTTTGGACTAGTGGCAATAAAATCAATTTGACTAGGAACATTGCGAAGACCATTAGTTTCAATTGCTAAAAAATAACCTAAATTTTTTAATTGATTAAGTACAATCTCTAATTTAGGTACAATGGTTGGTTCACCACCTGTGATAATAATATTCTTTGCAGAAAATGACCGCACTTTATTGAGAATTTGTGACAATGACCAACGTTTAAATTGATGATAATTAGTATCACACCAAGGACAGGCAAGATTGCATTTACCAAAACGGATAAAAATAGCGGGCATACCTGTATTAAAACCTTCTCCTTGAAGACTTTCAAAAATCTCAACAATATTATAATACGGTTCTGAAATAGCTTGTTTTTCCACCGTACTTATTCCTGATATTCACAAAATGATGTTGGCGTTTCCCATAATCGGATAGCAGAAATCGGTAATTTTTCATCATATTTTAGACGATGAAAAATAAAACGAGCCATTTCTTCAGCAGTACTACGAAAATTCACGCCAAAGGTTTTTGATTGTAATTCTTCTAGAAGTATTGCAATTTTACTTTCACGTTTACTGGTTTGATCGTAGATAAAAGCATGATCCATGGGATCTAAAATAGATTTTTTCACAATAGATTTTAAATCTGAAAAGTCCATCACCATTGATTTTTTTGCGCCATGAGTAATTAAATGACCGGTTATTTCGACTTGGAGTTTATAGGTATGACCATGTAGATTTTGGCATTTACCATCATGACCATCTAATAAGTGGGCCATATCAAAACTAAATTCTTTGGATACTTTAAACATCTTTATTTTCTGCTTTTATTGATAAGTACTCTTGTAAACCTTTATGACGTAATTGACAGCTTAGACATTTACCACAGCCTCCTTCAACACCTTCATAGCACGTGTGGGTATGCTGACGAACATAATCTAAAGCATTTAATTCATCGGCAAGAGCCCAAGTTTGGGCTTTGGTGAGATACATGAGTGGTGTTTTTAAATTGAATGGATAATCCATGGCTAAATTGAGGGTGACATTCATTGATTTAATAAACACATCACGGCAATCGGGATAGCCACTGAAATCTGTTTCACATACGCCCGTGATAATGTCATTAATACCTTGTCCTTTTGCGTAAATCGCCGCATATAATAAGAAGAGCGCATTTCGGCCATCCACAAAGGTATTGGGTAATTCACCGTCTTTTTGCTCAATATTTACATTTGCATCCATTAAAGCATTATGAGTGATAGCTTTAATAACGGATGTATCAATTAGTGTTTGCTTTACGCCAAGATCGTTAGCGATCCAACGGGCTTTTTCTAATTCAATAGCATGGCGTTGGCCATATTGAAAGGTGAGGGTTTCGACATTTTCTACGCCATATTCGGCAATCGCCTGAATTAAACAGGTTGTGGAATCTTGTCCACCAGAGAAGATCACAAGAGCTTTACGATTGTGATTAGGATTTGAAATATTCATAGGATACCTAGTTTTTTTATGTAGGAGGTTTGCGAACTACAAGTTAAAAATGAGGCGCTATTGTAGAAGCTAGGTATGAATTTTGCAAGAAATCAGCTAATTTAAGCAGGAAAAGTTAATAAAAGTTATGATACAATTTTGGCAAGTCAGTTTAAAAAGGTAAACACAATGAAAAAATTACTTCTTATTGTTATTGGTGCATTAGCGATTTCAGCTTGTGCAAATAAAGACGTTTATTTTAATGGTTCTGAAGGATCCCATTCAGGAATGAAATTTGACAAAGATGCTCATCATTGGGGAGTAAATCAATAGGTTATACTTATAATCTAAAAGCCATACTATCGTATGGCTTTTTTACTAAATGACTTCTTCTTGACAATGTGGGCACGTCATTAAGTGTTCTTCATTATTGTGCACAATATAATGACCCATTTTTTTTGCCTTGGTATCAAGATATTTTGTATTATAGCGGTTTTCACCCACATTAAGAGGCACTCGCTCCACAATATTAATACCCGCTTTTTTCATGGTTTCTACTTTTTGCGGGTTATTTGTCATTAAGCGGACTTGCTTCACACCTAATAATTCAAACATATCGGCACACACATTAAAGTTACGCTCATCAGCTTTAAAGCCTAGTGCAAGGTTGGCTTCAATGGTGTCCATGCCTTGATCTTGTAATGAATAAGCACGAATTTTGTTAATTAACCCAATGCCACGACCTTCTTCACGATGATAGATCAAAACACCACGACCCGCTTCGCTAATTTGACGTAATGCGGCTGCAAGCTGGAAACCGCAATCGCATTTTAAACTGTGTAACGCATCACCCGTTAAGCATTCCGAATGAATGCGGGCGAGCACAGGCTCATCTTGGTTTGAAATATCACCCATCACTAAAGCGACATGTTCTTTTTTTGTATCGGGAAATTCAAATCCGACCATTTTAAATATGCCATATTCGGTAGGCAAATTGGCTTGAGCAACCAGTTGGATTTTTGACATAACGTATCCTTTTTCAACTTTATTCTGCTAAAATGTGTACTTTAATTTTTATTATCAAGAGGCAACAATGTTTAAAAGGCTGTCATTATATACGTTATTTCTTTGTCTTGTACCATTTTTTGTTTGGGGTTTTGCTTATCATTGGCATGGAAACAACCAATTAATGGAATGGGATTATTGGCTTTATCTTTTAACCGAAACGGGTAGCGTACCTTATGCTTTAATTACCTGTGGTGTGTTTGCTTTACTTTTCCGTTTTCTTTTTGAAAACCGTAAACAGTGGATTATGGGTGTGATTGTAATGGGTCTGTCGGTATTATCCACACAAGTAATTAAAACAGGGTTAAAAACAGTTTTTGCCGAGCCACGTCCTTTTACCGTCTATTTAGCGGAAAAAACAGAAAGTACGACAGATGCTTTTTATCATCGAGATCGTTCAGAGCGTGCAAAATTAGTGGATAAATTTTATTCTACACAAGCGGATACACCAGCCTGGTTAAAAGCGCATTATGAAGATGAAACGGGTTATTCTTTCCCATCTGGACATTCTATTTTTGCAGCCACTTGGTTAATGTTAGCCGTCGGGTTTAGCCAATTATTAGGGAAACGTTCTTTTAAAGCGGAATTACTAATTGGAGCCATGACAATTTGGGGCGTATTAATGTTGATTAGCCGAGTCCGCCTTGGAATGCATTATCCAATCGATTTATTTGTGGCGATAATTTCGGCATGGATTGTTCATTTGATTATTTTTGGTTTCTTACAGAAGAAAGGCTTGTTTAACAATAAATAGCATCAAAGACCGGTTTTAGTGATAAAGCCAGTCTTTTTTATTGCTTGTAGAAAATATGATTTTTGTCATGGATTTTCATTTTGATTTCAAGGAAAATACAACCTATAAATTTCAATAATTTTGACCGCTCTTTTAAGGAGACAATATGTATTACGGTATTGATATTGGTGGCACCAAGATTGAATTGGCTGCCTTTAATGAAAAATTAGAAAAGCTTTATACCGAGCGTGTGCCAACGCCACAAACGGATTATCAAGATTGGTTGCAAGCGATCAAAACTTTAGTCGAACGTGCAGATGCTCACTTTGGTGAAAAAGGCACGGTAGGCCTTGGGTTGCCAGGTTTTGTTAATTTGACAACAGGGCTTGCTGAAGTGACGAATATTCGTGTTGCAGATAATAAGCCTATTTTAACTGATCTTGAGAAAATACTCGGGCGTGAAGTGCGAGCTGAAAATGATGCAAATTGCTTTGCGCTTTCTGAAGCTTGGGACGAAGAGAATACCCAATATCCTTCCGTATTAGGGCTGATTTTAGGCACTGGTTTTGGTGGTGGCTTTGTGATTAATGGCAAAATTCACTCAGGACAAGTGGGGATGGCAGGAGAGTTAGGTCATCTTCAATTAAATTATCATGCCTTAAAATTATTGGGTTGGGATAAAGCACCTATTTATCAATGTGGTTGTGGTAATCATGCCTGTTTAGATACTTATATTTCAGGTCGCGGTTTTGAAATGTTGTACCGTGATTTAAAAGGGGAAGAATTATCAGCCAAAGACATTATCGATCGTTTTTATGCAAAAGAAGAAAGTGCGGTTGATTTTGTTCGCATTTTTGTGGAGTTAGCGGCTATTTCTATCGGTAACATTATCACTGCGTTTGATCCACATATGATTGTGCTGGGTGGTGGTTTATCGAATTTTGATTATCTCTATGAAGCATTACCAAAAGCTTTGCCTCCACACTTAATGCGTAGTGCTAAAGTGCCACCAATTAAAAAAGCAAAACATGGTGATTCAGGTGGTGTTAGAGGTGCGGCTGCGTTATTTTTAAAACGTGAATAGATTTAAGCTAAAAATATAGTAAAAATTTGAATAAACTTCGTTTTATGGGATAACAATCCAGTTTTTTTCTAAGAAAACTGGATTTTTTCTTTTATCACTCTACAATCAGGAGATTGATTTTTTTATGAGGTTTTTATGCTGACAGAATTTGGTAACTGGATTGAACAAGGTTTAACATGGATTGTTCAACATTTAGATGAGCCATTGTGGAACATCACTATTATCATTTTATTAGGTGTGGGCTTATTTTTTACGATTACGACTGGTTTAGTGCAACTACGTCTTTTACCTGCAAGTGTGCGAGAAATGTGGTTTGGGCGTGCTACTGAGGGAAATTCTTTAACGCCATTTCAAGCCTTTGCAACAGGTCTTGCAAGTCGTGTTGGTGTGGGCAATATAAGTGGGGTAGCGACCGCTATTGCTCTAGGTGGAGAAGGAGCCGTGTTCTGGATGTGGGTAACCGCATTTATTGGGATGTCGAGCGCTTTTGCAGAATCTACTTTAGCACAAGTATTTAAAATTCAAGATAAAGATGGTTCTTTTCGCGGAGGTCCCGCTTATTATATCGCTCAAGGTCTAAAATCGCGTTGTATGTCGGTCGCTTTTGCGATATCACTTATTTTTACTTTTGGGTTTGCATTCAATTCAGTGCAAGCAAACTCTATTGTTGAAGCAACCAATAACGCTTGGCATTGGCAAGGTGAATATGTTGGTCTTATTTTAGTTATTCTAACTGCGTCCATTATTTTTGGTGGAGTTAAACGTATTGCGACCATTTCCAGCCGTGTTGTACCAACGATGGCGTTATTTTATTTAATTATGGCCTTTATTATCTTAGGAATGCATATTGATATGATTCCTACTGTGATAGCCAATATTTACACGAGCGCTTTTACTTTCCAATCAGCTGCAGGCGGGATGTTTGGTGCTTTAGTCTCTAAAGCGATGATGATGGGAATTAAACGAGGATTATTCTCTAATGAAGCAGGGATGGGCTCAGCACCAAATGCGGCCGCTGCAGCTCACGTAAAACACCCCGTTAGCCAAGGTTTAGTGCAAATGCTTGGTGTATTTGTGGATACCATGATCGTCTGTACTTGTACGGCGGTGATTATCCTGCTTTCTGATAATTATGGTAGCGAAACGTTAAAAAGCATTTCTTTAACTCAAAATGCATTACGTTATCATGTCGGCGAATTTGGTGTACATTTTCTGGCTTTTATTTTATTACTTTTTGCTTATTCTTCTATTATTGGTAACTATGCTTATGCGGAAAGTAATATTCGTTTTATTAAAAATAAACCATGGTTTGTGTGGTTGTTCCGTTTATCGGTGTTGTTCTTTGTTTATTTCGGTTCAGTAAAATCAGGCAATGTCGTGTGGAATTTTGCAGATACTGTGATGGCTGTGATGGCAATTATTAACCTAGTCGCGATTGTTTTACTTTCCCCGATTGTGTGGAAGTTAATGAAAGACTATCAACGTCAATTAAAAGAGGGGAAAGAACCTGAATTTAAAATTGACTTTTATCCTGAAATTAAAAAGCGAGTATTAGAGCATCGAATTTGGAAATAAGTGTTCAATAAAATATGAAAGGCGGGGAATTCCCGCCTTTATTTTTAGATTTAAAATCTGCTTATAAAATTGACCGCACTTATAACAATCCACCTTGACCTAATGCTGGGTCAGTTTCACGTGCTTTTAATGCCTCTTCAACGGTTAAGCCCAATGCTTTTGCAACGCCTTCACCATATGCAGGATCACACCAGTGACAGTTACGGATATGACGGTATTTAATGAAGTCAGGTGCATCGCCCATTGCAGCTGCAGTGTTGTTGAATAACGCTTGTTTTTGCTCTGTACTCATTAAGTTAAATAATGCACGTGGTTGGCTGAAGTAGTCGTTATCATCGTTGCGATAATCCCAATGTGCTGCATCTCCATTGATACGAAGTGGTGGTTCAGCAAAATCTGGTTGTTGTTGCCATTGGTTGAAGCTGTTTGGCTCGTAGTGTGGCAAGCTACCGTAGTTACCATCTACACGACCTTGACCATCACGTTGGTTGCTATGCACTGGGCAACGCGGACGGTTTACTGGAATTTGACGGTAGTTCACACCTAAACGGTAACGTTGTGCATCTGCATAGTTAAATAAACGAGCTTGTAACATTCTGTCAGGACTTGCACCGATACCTGGTACCAAGTTACTTGGTGCAAACGCAGATTGTTCTACATCCGCGAAGAAGTTTTCTGGGTTACGGTTTAATTCAAACTCACCAACTTCAATTAATGGGTAGTCTTTTTTCGGCCATACTTTAGTTAAGTCGAACGGATGATAAGGCACTTTTTCCGCATCTGCTTCTGGCATAATTTGTACAAATAATGTCCATTTAGGGAAATCACCACGTTCAATCGCTTCATATAAATCACGTTGATGGCTTTCACGGTCATTTGCAATAATTTCTGCTGCTTCAGCATCTGTTAAATTTTTAATGCCTTGTTGAGTACGGAAGTGGAATTTTACCCAAAAACGTTCGCCTGCTTCGTTCCAGAAACTATAAGTGTGAGAACCGAAACCGTGCATATGACGATAGCTTGCAGGAATACCACGATCACTCATTACAACAGTTACTTGGTGTAATGCTTCTGGTAATAATGTCCAGAAATCCCAGTTATTAGTTGCTGAACGCATATTAGTGCGTGGGTCGCGTTTTACCGCTTTGTTTAAGTCTGGGAATTTACGTGGATCACGTAAGAAGAATACCGGGGTGTTGTTACCCACTAAGTCCCAGTTACCTTCTTCGGTATAGAATTTTAATGCGAAACCACGAATATCACGTTCCGCATCTGCAGCACCACGTTCACCTGCCACGGTAGTAAAACGTGCGAACATTTCCGTTTTTTTACCCACCTCACTGAAAATTTTTGCACGAGTATATTGAGTAATATCGTGTGTGACAGTAAAGGTACCAAATGCACCAGAACCTTTCGCGTGCATACGACGCTCTGGAATAACTTCGCGTACGAAATCAGCTAATTTTTCGTTAAGCCATAAATCTTGTGAAAGTAATGGACCACGCGGACCTGCAGTTAAACTGTTTTGATTGTCAGCAACAGGGGCGCCATTTCCCATAGTTAGGTTAGTAGACGATAAATGCGAAAAAGGGCATTTTGAACTCATAGTTAACTCCTTGTATGAATAGATAGGGGGATGAAATAAATTTCTTAAGTATAATACAAAAAGGTTTCAGTGATTAAAATCTATTAAATTAATCAAAATAATCTATTGATTTGAAGGAGGATTGAATTTTGTATCAAATTTCATGAAATGCTGTTGTATTCGCTTTAAATGACACAAAAATACTAGTCTAATTGAAACAATTACGTCCATTCATATCTAATAATTGCTTATTAGATATGAATAAAATTTTTATTATTTAGTTGAATTGCAATGCCGATAAGTCAGGAGATAGTAAGAGAGGGCTGAAATAACTACGCAAGCTGCCATTGTATAGAGCATTGGTGCTGCTGTTTCCATTTTAAAGCTCGCTACTAGGGAACCCATTACTGCGCCGACACCAAAACGGACACTTCCCATTAATGAGTTTGCAGTACCTGCCATCGTTGGGAATTTTTCTAGAATAGAGGCAGTCGCATTGGAGGAAATTAATGGGTTTTGTCCTACAAAAAAGGCTACACCAATTGCCATTGACCAAAAACCAAAATCAAAAAGTGCGGTTAAAAATAACCAAATTCCTGAAATGAATTGTATGGCAATACCAATTCGTAACATGGTTTCTGCACCTAGCTTCAATACAAATTTACCATTTAGATAAGATGCAACGGTCATAATGGCAATATTGATCATAAAGAAATAGCCGAATTGATCGACAGGAATACCATAAATACCGATATAGACAATCGATCCCGCAGTGACGAAGGCAAATAAACCACCAAATCCAAAAGAGGCTGCGGCCATATAACCTAACACTTCTTTTTGTTTAGAAAGCATCATGAAGTTACGGGCAATAATATTAAGACGCAAGGGAATACGATTTTCTTGTTTATGGGTCTCGGGAATAATGAAAAAGACAAGCAATGCTGCAAGAAATCCCATGATGCCAATCACATAAAAAATCATATGCCAGTGGAAATATTTCACGATATATCCGCCAATTATAGGCGCAACAAGTGGTGCGATCATAAAGACAAGCGTGATAGTGGACATGATTCTAGAGAGCTGATCTTTGCTAAATAAATCTCGTAATAAAGCGCCTGAAAGTACAACAGGCGCCGCTCCAAAGAAACCTTGAACGAAACGCAGAACAGTGAAACTGCCAATAGAATGAATACTCGTTAAAATAATGGATGTGATAGCACCAATAATGACCCCTAACAAAATAATCGGTTTACGACCAAAGCTATCACCAAAAGGCCCCCAGAATAATTGCCCTGCCGCCATACCATAAGCGAAGAATGTCAGCGTGTGCTGTACTTGCTCAGCGTTGATATTTAAGTCTTCAGCAATATTTAAAAAGGACGGAATATACATATCCACGCCCAAAGGCGGTAGCATCGAGAGAATGCCGAGCGTGGCGATAAAAATAAAGGTAGGTTTAATATTTTGGCTCATATTATTTCACTAAATTGTCGATTTCGTCCTGAGTAAGTGGACGAAATTCGCCTTCTTCTAAGCTTTCATCTAATTCAACGTTACCGATTCTCCAACGATGGAGTGCCACGACTTTATTACCCAGCGCGGCAAACATTCGTTTCACTTGGTGATAGCGCCCTTCAGAGATAGTCAGGTTCACGTTGTAATCATCTAACACTTCAAGTTTTGCTGGCTTAGTTGGTTCTTTTTCACCACGTAACAAAATGCCTTCTTCACAAGCTGAAGCATAATGGTTCTCAACTGGGTCAGCTAAAGTGACTAAATAGGTTTTCTCACATTGATGCTTTGGTGAGGTAATACGATGTGACCATTGCCCATCATCCGTTAATAGCACGAGGCCAGTGGTATCCACATCTAATCGTCCAGCGCTGTGTAATTTGCCTGAAAGAGGCGGTTCAAAGAATTGATAAATAGTTGGATAGTCACCGTCATCATGAGAGCAAACGTAGCCCTGAGGCTTATGCAACATAAAATATTGACCTTCTTCCACCCAAGTCAATAATTCATCTTCAAAATAAATTTCATCTTCTTGGCTTACTTTGGTCGCCCCATTTTTCACAATTTCACCGTTAATTTTGACCGCACTTTGGCGAATGGCCTTGGTAGCTTGTGAACGGGTTAAACCAGTATTCTCGGCAATAAATTTATCTAATCGCATCGTAAACTCTTATTTTTGATTGAACCAGCTGACGTAATCAAATTGGTCGTAATATTTTTCGCCATTCCAACCGGAAAAGGTAAATAAATCACCCACTTCGTTTTCATTTTCAAAGCCTTTAATATAGAAAGCGGATTTAAACTCGGGATAAGGCTTATGGGTAAAGACCACTTTGTTCGGATAAGGTAAGTTATCAAAGGCTTGTAAGTGCTCGTAATCCACACCTTTTCCTCTGTACTTATCCGTCATTATAATAAATAAATTATCAAAGTTTAAACGTTGTGAGCGAGCCTCCCATTTTTCTTTGGCTTCTTGCTCTGAACGATAGTGCATAAAGTGGATTTTGAGGTCACCTAAGATTCCAATAGGATAGTTTTTTTCTGTTTGTATAAATTGGAGCGGCAGTGATTGATAAAAACGGATATCTTGCAAATAACGAATAAAATCAAAAGGTTCTAAATAAAGATTAACAAATGGAGAATTAAAAGGTTGATTTAGATCGTGTAAAATAAACGCACCGACACAGTTTGCAGAAATCACCGACATGCCTTGATTGGTTAAACGTTTTTGATAGGTTTGATTAATCGCTTTCCGTTGTAATTTATTGATGGCGCTTCTAAATTTAGAAAACAAACTCATTATTTATATCCTGTATATTTTTTGCGATATAGTAACGTTTTTGCTTATGAATGTGAAGAAAAGACAAAGGTGTGGTCGATTTCACTCATATTTTTGTAATAAATTTGTAAAATTTTTGCGGTATGTCACAAAATTCTATTTAAAAGGGAGTATAATGGTGTAAATTTTATTTGTTATAAATGAAAATGGAGTATTTTTATATGAGCGAACAATTGCGCCAAGCCGCATTAGATTTTCATGAATTCCCTATCCCAGGAAAAATTGCAGTCACCCCAACCAAATCATTAGCTACTCAACATGATTTAGCCCTTGCGTATTCTCCAGGTGTTGCTGAGCCTTGCTTAGAGATTGAAAAAGATCCCTCAGCGGCAAGCCGTTATACAGCACGTGCTAATTTAGTGGCCGTTATTTCAAATGGTACAGCCGTGTTAGGCTTAGGAAATATTGGCGCACTTGCATCAAAACCTGTTATGGAAGGGAAAGGTGTATTGTTCAAAAAATTTGCAGGTATCAATGTATTTGATATTGAAATCAATGAACATAATCCAGATAAATTAATTGATATTATCGCTTCATTAGAACCAACATTTGGTGGCATTAACCTTGAAGATATCAAAGCACCGGAGTGTTTCTATATTGAAAAAGTGTTGCGTGAACGCATGGGTATTCCAGTTTTTCATGATGACCAACACGGTACAGCCATTATCGTGGGTGCGGCTGCATTAAATGGTTTAGAAATTATTGGTAAAAATATCTCTGATGTTCGCTTAGTGGTAAATGGCGCAGGTGCTTCAGCTATTGCGTGTACTAACTTGCTTCGAGCATTAGGCTTCAAAAAAGAAAACATCACCATGTGTGACTCTAAAGGCGTGATTTTCAAAGGTCGTGGCGATAACATGGATGAAACCAAACAATTCTACGCAATTGAGGATAACGGCTGGCGTACATTAGCCGATGCAGTAAACGGTGCAGATGTATTCTTAGGATGCTCTAAAGCGGGTGCGTTAAAACCTGAAATGGTTAAAACTATGGCTGAAAATCCGTTGATCTTAGCACTGGCTAACCCAGTTCCTGAAATTACACCAGATGAAGCCAAAGCTGTTCGTCCAGATGCGATTGTTTGTACCGGTCGTTCAGACTTCCCAAACCAAGTAAATAACGTACTTTGTTTCCCATTCTTATTCCGTGGTGCTTTAGACGTAGGTGCGACAGCGATTAATGAGGAAATGAAATTAGCCGCTTCTCATGCAATTGCGGGTTTGGCAAAAGAACAAGTTCCATTAGAAATTATTGCTAGTTACGGCGCATTATCATTTGGTCCTGATTATGTGATCCCAACACCATTTGATCCTCGTTTATTATTTACCGTGTCTTCTGCGGTAGCGAAAAAAGCAATGGAAACAGGCGTGGCAACACGTCCAATTACAGACTGGGTAGCTTATGAAAAACAATTAAAAGCGTTGGTTGCAGCTTAGTCTTTCTCTTTCAAAAAGTGATCTGCCCCCAAAAGTTGGACAGGTTAGTTAACTTAAATATTGAGCTCGGTATTGCACCGGGCTCAATCCTTTTAAACCAAGTTTAATTCGGTTTTGGTTGTAATACACTAAATATTCTTCAATTTCAGCCTGTAATTTAACAATTGAATGATAAGTCCGAGAGTAAAAACACGCTGATTTTAATATTGTAAAAAAGCTTTCAATCACCGCATTATCGTAGCAATTTTCTCGGCGACTCATACTTTGCACCTCAAATTAGGTGTCCAGGTTTTGGGGTGCAGATCACTTTGGAAATATCAAACCAAAGTGCAGTCAGTTTTTTAGGTGTTTTTTAATGCCAAGCGAAATGCCTCAATTCCGCTTTTTAGCACAAGAACACTCAATATCATACTGGCTAAGGGATCAACCCATTGCCATCCGAGAAAATAAGCGCCTAATCCTGAAAGAATCGCGATAACGGAGCCAAATAAATCTGTTAATACATGTAGATAAGCCGCTTTGATATTGAGATTGTCATGATTACTTTTCAACATTATCCAAGCAACGAAAAGATTGACGAGTAATCCTAGCGATGCCACACCAAGCATCGGTAATGCCATCATCTCGATGGGATTTTGCCAACGTTGAATTGCTTCAAACAAAATCATCAATGCGACGACGATCAATGAGCCGCTATTAAGTAGGGCAATGTATCGTTGTTTTTGAGCGGATAGAAACAACGCTAACAAGGCTAAAAATAACGATAAGCTATCATTTGCCATGTGACCCGCATCAGCCATGAGTGCCAAGCTGTTAAACCAATAGCCACCAATAAATTCGACAATCATAAAGCCAGTAATGATGGCAAAACTGAGCGCTAAGATTTTTTTATCCTGTGGAATATGCTCATGAGATGAATGATCATGATGTTCATGGGAATGATGTTCGGACATACGGCTCCTTATTGTCTATTTGATTAACTTGGGATAAAGTATAAAGTCCGTAGCAACTACAAGGTCAAGACTTGGTTTTAGAAAAATGAAAATTAACGAACTCAGCAAACAAAGCGGTATTCATTTAGAAACCATTCGGTATTATGAAAAAATGGGCTTGATGCCGGAACCTAAACGTCTTGCAAATGGTTATCGAGATTATGATGAAGCCAGTTTGAAACAATTAAAGTTTATTAAAACATGCCGAGCGTTAGATTTTAGCTTGGCCGAAATTAAATTTTTTAATGAGATGAAAACGCAGCAATCTCAACATTGTGAAGTGGATAGTATGTTGGCAAAACATTTGGTTTCAGTCGAAGAAAAAATTGCCGAACTGACTGAAATTAAACATTTCCTACAAAGTTTAATTACCGAAGATGATCATCAAGCTGCAGATTGTAAAGCAATGGCCCAATTAAAAGCCTATTAAGTGCGGTCTAAAAAATATCAAAAATCCGCACATTGATGTGCGGATTGGTCATTACTCCGGATCATCCGTAAAGGCATTGTTTCGGAATATCGGCACAAAGGTTGCGAGATACAGCACAAACACGATGGCAATTAAAATAGCCGGAATCGTGATAAAAAACAGCTCGTCCACAAACATTAAACAAGCTCGGGAAAGTGCCGCCGTGAAAAGACAAAGCACGGCAAGGCGACAGAGTTTTGGGTAATCCAGTTTCGTAAAGCCACTATGCCATAATCCCGCGGTGAGCCAAATCATCATCATACTGCCGAGAATGCCGCCAAGTGTCACCATGTGTAATGGATCGGCAGTAGGCTCATCAATTAATTTATTTATGCCAATCCACAAATAGCCAATCGCGGCGAACAATTGAAGGAAATAATAAGTGCGTATGTAATGTTTACGTAGCAGTTCGTGATGATGTAATTCGCGTAACTTGGCAAGCAAAATAAAGCCAACGGCAAAGGCTGTAAAAGCGGCTGTTTGTGCAGGCAACCAAAGCTCTGCTGCGGTATGAAGTAATAAAAATGTAATTGCGATATTTTTATACACGACATTCGGGATAAATACGGGATCTTTCAATGTACTTTCTTTCAGAGCCTCTGCGCCTAATAGAATGCTTACCCGAATCGATACAAACATTACCGCCGCCATGTTCAAATGCACCTGTGCCCGCAATAATTTCAGACTATCAGTCATGGCGTAAGCTGTCTGACAAACCATAAATGCTGCAAGTAACATCAGTAAAGTAAAATTGTCGGTATTGCGATCCAACCAAAACAGCCAAGCACAAAAGAGTAACAACGCGAGCCAATAAGCAGCCACTAAAAACGAGGCGGTTTGCGGGGAAAATGGCAATAACATCAATCCTGCAAGCAAGAGCACTGCTAATATTGTCGCAATAGGTTTTAAATTACCTTTGTAATTTGTCCATTCGAGCATGGAAGCCGTCAGAAAGCCGCCGTATGCGGCTGGTAGCATAAATTCTAAGAAAATTTTGCGGTGTAGGATGAGATCATCGGGGCTGATGAAAAAGCTCAATGCACCAACAATCGCAAGAATGGCTGCACCAACAAAAAAGGGTCGCATCGGATGGGTAAAGAAATTATTCATAGTAATGGATTCCTTGAAATTCGCGTGCGACTACGGTTTCTTCAAAGGCTGAATTGCGTTCGGATAATGGCGTTGGCAAGGTAATCACATTTTGCACATCCATCCCTTTTGGAGAAAGCTGCATAATCTCTCGGCTTAATCGAGCTGCTTCAAAACGATCGTGCGTCACTAAAATGCAAGCCATGCCTTGTTGCTCAATTTTTTCCACTAACATAGCGGCTAAAATATCCCGTAAATCGCGATCCAAACCGACAAAAGGTTCGTCCAATAAGGCTAAATCACAGCCACATAGCAATAGACGCAAAAATGCCACGCGTTTTGCCATACCGCCCGATAATTCGGTCGGGTATTTATTCAAATCACCCGAAGAAAGCCCGATCTTTTCTGCCAGTGCAATGATTTCATTTTCATTAGAATTATCCATAAAAATGGCGATATTCTGCATAGCAGTGAGATTTTCTAATAGACGGTTTTCTTGAAACAGAAAGCCCGTTTTACGAAATGTATTATTGATTTCGCCCGATTTTGGCGTTTCCAAACCTGATATTAAACGCAGCACGGTAGTTTTACCACAACCGCTTGGGCCGAATAAGGTTTTTACTTCGCCTGGTTGTAAATCCATACTGAAATCGCGCACGATGGGATCGCGGAGAATTTCAAAACGCACATTCTTTAAACTCAGCATTATCTTCTCCACGGCATAAACAGAATTTCCAATGGCTTGGTAATCAAATATTCAAAGAGGGAAACAAATACAATCACCAACAGCACATAAGCCATGACTGTTGACGTATCTAACATGGCTCTGGCATCGGCAATCTGTGCCCCCACACCCTCATTGGCACCCAAAAGCTCTGCCATAATTACGACTTTCACGCCCATCGCAACTGCGACGCCAATACTGGAAATTACATAGCCCGTGAGATGGGGAATATATAAATAGCGGATTTTTTTCCGCAATCCGAGTTTGTACGCATCAAACAATTCTTCATGTTGTTTATTTACACTTGCCATGCCCATGGCTGCACTGGCAAAGGTTAGCGGGGCAACTAATACGATAATGGTAAATAGCACACTTGGATTACCAAAGCCAAACCAAAATAAGGCCATTACAACCCAAATAATTGGCGGCATGGCTAACAAAATCGTAATGACGGGTTTAAGCAATGCCATAGCGGTTTTAAAGCTGCCCGCAATCAGCCCTGCGGCTAAGCCTGCGACTAATGCAATGGTAATACCCACCACAGAACGCCATAATGAAATACCGATTTCGTTTTGTTGGAAATGATCGAGCAGCTCAAGGGCTTTTTGAAAAACATCCGCAGGAGCAGGCAGCATAAATTCACCAAATATCGCACAGCCCCAAGCCCACAAGGCAACAATCATCATCGCCACACTCAAGCCGGTAAAGCCGCTCCAAAGGTAGTCGATGATGTAAAACAGGACAGGTTGTGGTTTACGGATTTTGTCAGTTTTAATCATGTTATGTGATTCAGTTTCAAATTAAGCTAAGAAGAATTTGTCATCTGGTAATTTACCGCCTAAGAGTTTTGGATTGAACTCCATCAAAGTTTCATAGAATTGCATGATTTCATTTTTCAGTTCACTGGCTTTGGTCACCGTTAAGCGCGCACCGTCTAAGCCCATTTCAATAGCGGCTTCTGGAGCAGGAAGATAATTAGCGCCAATTTCAGCCGCACTTTTGCGGTTGGCCATAATCCAGTTTAACGCATCACTTAAATCTTGGTGAAATAGATCAAACTCCGCCTTGTGTGCATGAAAGAATTCTTCATTGGCAATAATGCCCGCCATTGGAATAAGCGGTTTAGTGTTAAACGCTTGTCCCCATTCTTTCACTAAATCAAAACCACGTACAATTTCCGTACCAACAATTTTAGCTTTCTGCACAACGGCACTTGCCATTGGTTCTGGCAAGATAGCCACATGGAAATCTTTGAGCAAGAACAAACCAATTGCTTCAGTTGGTGTGGCTGCATAGGTAATATCTACTTTATTCATATCAATATTCAATTTTTTTAGTAAAGCTTGCAACACGATGTCTGGCATATCGTTTTTAAATGGCACAAGGATTTTTTTACCCACTAATTCTTGCGGTGAAGTAATAGCACCGCCTTTACACATCAACTGCGTAATCCCATTGGTGAGAATATTCACCATGCCGACTTGTTGCCCTTGATTACGTAAATTTACGCCCACATTGCTAGGGCTCATCATGACTTTAAATTGCCCACTTGCCACTCCTGCACGCAACTGATCAGGCGAACGCCAAATTTCTAATGCTACATCCGCTTGTTTGGCTAATTTACCTTGTGCTGCCGCCACCGCAATGGTCACACTTGGCATCGCGGGTGCGCCATAAATGGTAAATTGCTCTTTTGTTGTCGCAAAGAGAGAAGGCGACATGCCTGCTGCCGTAAGTGCTGCGCTCATTCTTAAAAAATCACGTCTATTCATTGTCATGGTTATCTCCTTATAATGAAACAAGTCTAACGCTTGTATTTTGATAATGGTTTTCATTTATTATCTTACTAGCTGTGACTAAAGTAAAGAAAGACAAAAGTGATCTGCCCCCCAAAAGTTGGACAGGTTAGTTAACTTAAATATTGAGCTCGGTATTGCACTGGACTCAATCCTTTAAAAGCAAGTTTAATGCGTTTTTGGTTGTAATACACTAAATATTCTTCAATTTCAGCCTGTAATTCAGCAATTGAATGATAAGTCCGAGAGTAAAAACACGCTGATTTTAGTATCGCAAAAAAACTTTCAATCACCGCATTATCGTAGCAATTTCCTCGGCGACTCATACTTTGCACCTCAAATTAGGTGTCCAGGTTTTGGGGTGCAGATCAAAGTGCGATCAAAAATGATGATGTTTTTAACCGCACTTTGTGTTTTTTTATCTGTCTATGAAAGGAATGGCACATTAGCGTGCTTTAAATTAATCAAAGGGTAGCGATTCCCTTAGGACTTATGAGTGTCAAAATGAAACAAACACGTTCTTCTTTATATCCAATTTTTCTCTTCGTCATCATTAATCTGATTATTTTCACCTTGTCTCGTCTTGGACTTGCAATTTGGCAGGCAGACCGCGTTTCTGCTGTAGCGGGATGGGGGCAATTATTCTTACAAGGCTTGCGCATGGATATCGTGGCCTTGTGCTACTTATTTGGTGTGCCAGCATTATTTACGGTGCTATTTCATAATAGCCGAATTTGGAAAATGATTTTACGCATTTGGCTTACTCTCGGTAGTGTGTTCATTCTATTTATGGAACTGGCTACGCCTGCATTTATCGAAACCTATGATTTCCGTCCAAACCGACTCTTTATTGAATATTTAATTTATCCGAAAGAAGTCTTTTCAATGTTGATGGAAGGTCATTTAACTGCGGTCATTTTTAGCCTTATTTTTACCGTTACGGCTTTCTTCTGTTATTGGAAGCTCTCTGGTTATGCGGTGAAAAACTTACGTTCAATGAACTGGAAATTACGTCCTGTTCTAGCATTGCTTGTGATTGCCGTTGCTTTTTTAGGTGCGCGTTCGAGTTTCCAACACCGTGGTGTGAACCCTGCAATGGTGGCTTTCTCTTCCGATGGTTTAGTCAATTCGCTTGTGCTGAATTCTGGCTATTCTGTCCTTTATGCAGCACAACAATTTAAAGATGAAGGAGCATCTTCGGAAGCCTATGGCAAAATGGATACAGATGAAATGTTGCGTATTGTCAAAGCAAGCCGTGGGCGCCCTGAAAGTGATTATATTTCAGAGAAGATTCCAACCTTAACGAAAAACCAAGCGACTTACCAAGGTAAACCGAAAAATATCGTCATTATTTTGGAAGAAAGTTTTGGGGCGCAATTTATCGGTACATTAGGCGGAAAACCACTTTCACCTGAATTTGATAAGTTAGCCAAAGAAGGCTGGTTATTTGAAAATCTTTATGCTACGGGGACGCGTTCTGTACGCGGTATTGAAGCTACAACTGCAGGTTTTACACCCACTCCAGCACGTGCAGTGGTGAAATTGAATAACAGTCAAAGTGGTTTCTTTACTATTGCAGATTTACTTGCCAAACAAGGTTATAACACTTCCTTTATTTATGGTGGTGAAAAACACTTTGATAACATGGCAAGCTTCTTCTATGGTAATGGTTTCCAAAATATTATCGATCAAAAGGATTATCAAAATCCGAAATTTACTGCGACTTGGGGCGTGAGTGATGAGGATTTATTTGATAAAGCGAACGAAACTTTTACCCAATTACAGAATGAAGGAAAACCATTCTTTAGCTTAGTGTTTAGTTCGAGCAATCACGATCCTTTTGAATTTCCGGATGGTAAAATTGAGCTTTACGAACAACCAAAAGCAACCCGTAATAACAGTGCGAAATACGCGGATTATGCGATTGGTCATTTCTTCAAGTTAGCGAAACAATCTAATTATTGGAAAGATACCGTGTTCTTGGTGATTGCAGACCACGACTCCCGTGCAGCAGGGGCAAGCTTAGTGCCAATTAAGCATTTCCATATTCCTGCGTTAATTTTAGGTGATCATGTTGCACCACGCCGAGACAGTCGTTTAGTGAGTCAAATTGATATGCCGACAACCTTACTTTCTATTGCGGGCGTAAGCGGTAATTATCCCATGATTGGTTTTGATTTAACGCAAGACGCTAATCCAGATCGTGCCTTTATGCAGTTTGATCAGACCCAAGCTTTAATGAAAGGCAATCATGATGTCGTTATCCAAACACCAAATAGCAAAGCAAAAGGCTATGTTTACGATAAGGAAAAAGACACATTAACCGAAAAAGACGTGCCGGAAGAAATGAAAAAAGAAGCCCTGGCACATGCTTTACTTGGTAGCTATTTGTATAAAAACCGTTTATATAAAGGCAGTGAAGAGAAGTAAAGTGCGGTCAGTTTTAGACTAATTTTAAAGGGCGAATAATTTCGCTCTTTTTCTTTATATGATTTGTTCTTAGTGATTTTCAGCAATAACGCGAGGGAATAAAACATTATTTTCACGATGAATATGCATCATTAAATCGTCTGCAAATTCTTGAATGCCGCTATAAAGTGCGTGCCATGTGTTACAAGCATCAGCAGGAGGTGTCATATTGTTTGTTAATGATTTCAATACATCTAAATGTTCGCCGTGTTCTGCGTGTTCCATTTCCATCATACGAATCGGCATTTGTGCCATCATATAATTGCCTGCTTTAATCATAGGGAAAAGCACGTGCTCTTCTTTCATCATATGGTTGCTTAAATCATCATAGACATTGCGTAATTCTGCCGCTACGCCGATAGGGCAATCATCGCGATCACCATGAACGCTTTCTACGCGATCCGCTAACACGATTAATTCTTGAAGTTGTTCACGATGGCGTTGATGGTAGCGAACTAAAATATGATCGATAATTTCAGGATAAGTTGCATTAACCCAATATTCTTCAGGGTTTTCTGCTTTACTGTTTTGAAGCTCGGTTAAACGGGTTTCAATTTCTGCTAAATTTAACCCTTTTTCTGCGGCAGCGTTTGCAAGTGTATCGGAACCACCACAGCAGAAATCTAAATCATATTCACGAAGTAGTGAAGTTGAACCGGGTACACTGATTGCGATTTCACTTAATTTTTTATCTCCAAAAGACATAATGAATCTCCTTATTGATGAGGTAGAGTTAGAAGTTGAGTAAAATACTAAGATAATAAAAGGAAAATGCAACGGTTTTTTTAGCAAAGTATGATTTAAATCAAAGCTAAAAGTTAAAGTTACCGTGTTGTAGGTAGGTATTGATGCTGTATTAAAGTGAAAGTTGCATTGCTTTGATGAGGTGTTATTATTCGAGCATAGAGAGGGGATAATAATGAAGCGAATCTATCGATTTTTGACTATTGGCTTAGTGTTAGTTGTTTTAGGTGGCGGCTATTTTTTTGCGAATTTAACAATTTTTGAACGTACATTTATCCAATTAAATACGTCACAAAAAGTGAGTTATATTTCTTTTGAAAACAAGTTAAATATGCAATGTGACAAGGTTAATGGGTTAATGCCTAAATTAACGTCTTCACATTTTCGTTTAGTCAATTGGAATGTGCATAAAGGGCAAGATAAGGGTTGGCAAGAAGATTTAGCGAGATTGTCTAAACAAGCTGATTTTGTGTTATTGCAAGAGGCAACGCAGCATCAAAATTTAAACACATTTTCGACCGCACTTTTTGTGTCCTCTTTTTCTTTTAAAGATCTCTTATCAGGTGTAAAAACATTCACCAAAACGCAACCAGAATGGTATTGCGGTGGTGGCGTAGCAGAACCATTAATACAAATACCTAAAGTGGCAAGTGTGATGAGTTTTTCATTAGAAAAAGACGCTAGCTTGCTACTTATTAATGTGCATTTGATTAATTTTGAATGGGGGATTTCCGCTTATCAAACTCAGTTAGAGCAGCTCTTTTCTTTTGTAGAAAATCATCAAGGCCCCATCATTATCTCTGGCGATTTTAATGCATGGAATGAGCGTCGTCTGAATTTAGCTAATAATTTGATGCAAAAATATGGATTAGATGTAGTGACGCTCTCTCAAGATGAGCGGGTTAGATTTTTAGGTTATCCACTTGATTATATTTTTACGCGAGGCGTAAAAGTGGTGAGTGCAACATCAGAAGTGGTTACTTCGTCAGATCATAATCCGTTACTAGTTGAATTTGAATTGGAATAAAGTGCGGTCAGATTTTGAGAAAATTTTAGGGCTAACGTTATGTTAGCCCTATGTGTTATTACTTGGTTTGATTAATTAAAAATTGCGTTAATAAAGAAACCGGACGGCCTGTGGCGCCTTTATTTGCACCTTGAAGCCAAGCTGTCCCGGCGATATCTAAATGTGCCCAAGTGTACTTTTTCGTAAAGTTGGAGAGGAATGCGCCTGCAGTAATTGCACCGCCCCAACGACCGCCAATATTAGCTAAATCAGCAAATGGGGATTTTAATTGCTCTTGATATTCTTCACTTAATGGTAAACGCCAAGCTTTGTCAGTAGTTTGCTGTGCGGCTAGTAATAACTGTTCGGCTAAGGCATCGTTAGTTGAAACTAAGCCGCTGTTATGTTGACCTAAAGCTACCACGCAAGCGCCTGTTAGGGTCGCAATATCAATCACATATTGCGGTTCAAAACGCTCTACATAAGTTAATGTATCACAAAGTACTAAACGGCCTTCAGCATCAGTATTTAACACTTCTACGGTTAAACCATTCATCGTGGTGAGAATATCACCCGGGCGATAGGCATTGCCGTCAGGTAAGTTTTCACAACCCGCTAATACACCGATAACATTGAGTGGTAGATTTAATTCTGCAATGGCTTTCATTGTGCCGAATACCGAAGCAGCACCACACATATCGTATTTCATCTCATCCATTTCTGCGGCTGGTTTTAACGAAATACCGCCTGCATCAAAGGTTAAGCCTTTACCCACTAATACGATAGGTTTCGCATTTTTATCTGGGGCGTTGTTGAAATGCAAAATAGATAGGTAAGCAGGGTGTTGAGAACCACCTGATACCGCTAAATATGCATTCATCCCAAGTTTCGCCATTTCTTCTTCATCAATCACATCTAAGGAAAGTGCGGTTGATGTTTTGGCTAAATTTTTAGCTTGTTCAGCTAAATAAGCCGGTGTACAAATATTAGATGGCATATTCGCGATATTACGCGCAGCTTTTACACCATTTGCAATGGCCTGTGCTTCTGCGATGGCTTGCTGAGCTTGTGAATCATCGGTATTAAAAATGATTTCTTGAAGTGAGATAGCATCCGCTTTTTTACTTTTAAATTCATCGAATTGATAGAGACTATGTTCGATGGTTTCAACAGTAAAACGTACATTCCAAAATAGATCGCGATCTTTAATTTCCACATCCGTTAAATTATTCACCGCTTGTTGAATATTTAATTCTTTTAATGTTTGGGTAACTCGTTGGATGATTTGTTTAAATTGGCGTTCAGTCGTTTCACCTTTTTTACCACAACCTGCTACTAACACGCGTTTAGTCGCAAGATTCGGTAACGAATGAAGCAGAGTCGCTTGCCCAATTTTGCCTGAAAGATCTTGGCTTTGAGCTAACTGGCTGAGGTAGCCTTGTGTGATTTGATCGATTTCATTGAAACTTTTTGTTAATTCATTGTTCTCATAAATGCCGATAATAAGGCAATCGGTTGATTGAGAAAGTGCGGTTGAGTTCGCTTGATATTTCATGTTATTTCCTTATGTTGCTAATTTGCTATTTAAATCAGTCAAAATAAGGTATCATACGCCATCTAAATTAGCCAGTTTCCCGTGTTTTTTAGTTAGAAAAAAAGAATGATATTAACCCGATATTTAACAAAGGAAGTTTTTAAAAGCCAGATTGCAATTTTGTTTATTTTGCTTTTAATTTTCTTCAGCCAACAACTTGTGCGCGTACTTGGTTCAGCGGCAAATGGTAAAGTACCTGCCGATCTGGTGTTCTCTTTACTCGGTTTAGGGATGCCGACAATGGCGCAATTAATGTTGCCATTATGTTTGTTTATCGCCATTTTACTGACTTTCGGTCGTCTCTATGCAGAAAGTGAAATCACCGTTATGCGTGCATGTGGTGTAGGCCAACGTATTCTTGTTCGCGTGGCGTTAATTCTTTCTTTGTTCACAGCTGGCTTGGCTGCTTATAACGCATTGTGGCTTTCTCCATGGGCGATTCAAAAACAAGTGGCAATTGTTGAAGATGCTAAAGCTAACCCAACAATGGGGGCATTGGCTTCTGGTCAATTCATGTCCACAAGTAACAATAATTTCGTTTTATTCATTGATAAAATTAATGGTAATCAAATCAGTGATGTTTATCTTTTCCAAATGAAAGCCAAAGGTCAAACGAAACCATCAGTGGTTACAGCTGAAAAAGGTGAGTTAAAAGCGTTACAAAATGGCGATCAAGTGCTGAATTTACAAAATACCTTGCGTGTAGAAGGTACATCTGTGCTTCCTGATTTCCGTATTACACATTTTGATGACTATCAAGCCTATTTAGGCCATCAAGAGACAAACACAGAAGGTGATGAAGCTGCTGAATTATCTTTTGAGCAATTATTAAAAGATAAAAGTGCGGCCGCAAAAGCAGAATTGCATTGGCGCATTACCTTAATTTTAGCCGTGCCTTTAATGGCGCTCATCGCCGTACCAATGAGTAAAGTGAATCCTCGCCAAGGCCGTTTTGCGAAGATCTTACCGGCACTATTGCTTTATTTAATTTACTTCTTATTACAAAGCTCATTTAAATCTTCGGGTGGCGCAGGTAAGCTTGATGCCGGTTTGTTAATGCCGTTGGTAAATATCGCCTTTTTAATTTTAGGGATTGTGCTGAATAGCTGGGATAGCACCGCTATGCATAAGTTCCGTCGCGTATTCAGAAAAGGGTAATAACAATGTTGATGAATACTCTTGATCGTTATATCGGTAAAAGCATTTTAGGGGCAATTTTTGCCACGCTATTTACATTGGTTGGCCTTTCGGCAATTATCAAATTTGTAGAGCAATTCCGTAGCGTAGGGAAAGGTTCTTATGATATTTGGCAAGCGGTGGCTTATACAGGATTAACTATTCCTAAAGATGTGGAAACCTTTTTCCCAATGGCGGCCTTGTTAGGTGCCTTAATTGCTTTAGGTAATTTAGCCAGCCGCAGTGAATTAGTAGTAATGCAATCTGCGGGTTTTTCTCGCTTTAAAATTGGATTAGCCGTCATGAAAACGGCACTTCCACTGGTACTTTTTACCATGATTATTGGGGAATGGGGAATTCCACAAACTGAACAATTTGCTCGTGATATGCGCACTCGAGCACTTTCTGGTGGTTCAATGCTTTCGGTGAAAAATGGAGTATGGGCAAAAGACGGTAATAATTTCGTGTATGTTCGTCGTATTACCGATGATGCACAATTAGAAGATATTTATATTTATACCTTTGATGAACAGCGTAATCTCACGCATTTGAAGCATGCAAATCAAGCACAATATTCTGCTGAAAATAATCAATGGCAGTTACGTCAAGTGAATAATTCAGCGGTATCAAAAGAGCAAATTACCACAACAAACCGCTTAACCGAAGATTGGGCGACGAGTTTAACGCCAGATAAATTAGGCGCAGTTTCATTACGTCCAACGTCATTATCCATTTCAGGTTTATACGAATATATCGCTTTCTTAAAACAAACGGGGCAGGATTCTCGCCGTTTTGAATTAACCTATTGGCGTAAGATTTTACAACCCCTTTCTGTAGGTGTGATGATGATGCTTGCGTTATCTTTTATCTTCGGTTCATTACGCAGTGTCACTGCAGGAGCAAGAATCGTAACGGGGATTTGCTTTGGATTCTTGTTCTATGTCGTCAATGAAATTTTTGGACAAATGAGTGTGGTATTTAATGCGCCAGCTTTTTTAAGTGCACTGATGCCAAGCCTCTTGTTTATGGCGATTATTTGGTGGTTACTCGCAAGAAAACGGGATTAATTAAAAAGCATTAATGAAAAAGGCGAACTGATAAAGTTCGCCTTTTTATTCTCTAAGAAAGTGCGATTAAAATTGACCGCACTTTAGGAATTTAATCTTCTTTAAATTCTCTCATCATTTCTTCTGCTTTTTTCACCATTTCTGCAGAACCGATGAAAAGTGGTACACGTTGGTGAAGTTCAGTTGGCTGAATATCTAAAATTCGATTGTAACCATCAGATGCAATACCACCCGCTTGTTCTGCTAAGAATGCCATTGGATTGCCTTCATAAAGCAAACGAAGCTTACCATTTGGATAGTTGGTTGCACTTGGGTAAATGTAGATACCGCCTTTTAATAAGTTGCGATGGAAGTCTGCCACTAATGAGCCGATATAGCGTGAAGCATAAGGGCGGTTAGTTGCTTTATCTTCTTCTTGGCAGTATTTAATGTATTTTTTTACCCCTTGTGGGAATTTGAGATATTGTCCTTCATTGATGGAATAGATTTTTCCCTCTTTTGGCATTTGCATATTTTCATGAGAAAGGCAGAATGTACCGATAGATGGATCATAAGTGAAACCATTTACACCATGACCAGTGGTATAAACCAACATGGTAGACGAACCATATACGATATAACCCGCAGCCACTTGTTTATTACCCGGTTGCATAAAGTCTTCTAAGGTAACAGGTGAGCCAATAGGGGATACACGACGGTAAATAGAGAAGATTGTCCCAACCGAAACGTTCACATCAATATTGGATGAACCATCAAGTGGGTCAGTCAAAATAATATATTTTGCATTGCGAGCACGTTCAGTATCAAAAGCGATAAAGCTTTCTTCTTCCTCTGAAGCAAAACCTGCTACTTCTTCACGTGACATGAGTGCTGCATTCATGGTGTTATGGGCGAATAAGTCCAATTTCATTTGGCTTTCACCTTGCACGTTTTCGACACCAGATTGACCAAGGATATTCGTTAAACCTGCTTTATTGATATCACGATGAATGATTTTTGCTAGTAAACGAATAGAGGACAAAATACCACTAAGTTCCCCTTTTGCATTTGGGTACTCTGCTTGGCGTTCAACAATAAATTCACTTAATGTTTTCATTTTTATTCCTTTTTTATCATTATTAAGTAACAGATGCGCTGATTATACGCTATTTCATAATTTTGATTGAGATCAAAATATGAATAATGAGATCTGCATCACACTTTATTTTCAAGGCGAAGCCTTGACAATGTGTATTTATTAGAAAAGGATAGAGTTTAAAAATTATCGGAAAGACAGATGAGAAATGATGTGCTTAATATCGGTACATTGTTATATTTGCCAGAATCGGATGTTGATAAATTGCATGAAGCGGCTAAGATTTTATTGGAACAATCAAAAGAATACCATAAGGCAGTGAAAGCATTGTGATCGTTTATAGATTTAAAATGTGGTTAAAAATGACCGCATTTTTTCTTTTTACATTTTATATCAATTCCCTTCATATAAAATTACAATAAAATTCACACCCATCTAGACGTCTAAATGTTTAATGAGGACGTTAATTTTGTTACACTCAGTCTATCTTAAAATTAATTAAATATAGGAAAGCAAAATGAGTAAACTTTTTCCAAGTGCCACTATTCGTACTTTTGCACCATATCGTTTTGATATTGTAGGCAGTTTTTTACGTCCAGAGACTTTAAAACAGGCTCGTCATCAATGTAGTTGTGGCGATATTTCTTGTGCTGATTTAACGCAAGTTGAAGATGCTGAAATTGCTAAATTGGTTGAGCATCAAAAAACTGTCGGATTGCATGCGGTGACTGATGGTGAATTTCGTCGTACTTTTTGGCATTTAGATTTCTTAGCCGCATTAGATGGCGTGAAAGAAGTGGATGCTGAAAAATTCTCCGTGCAATTTAAACACGATAATGTACGTCCAAAAACACTAAAAATTATAGATAAGATCGGTTTTTCAGAGAGCCATCCTTTCGTTGAACATTACCGCTCATTACAAAAAATAGCAGGTGAGACTGAAGTTAAATTAACGATTCCTTCTCCGTCAATGCTTCATTTAATTTGTACAGTACGTGCTACAGATTATCAGCCAATTGAACGTTATAAAGATAATAATCAGTTGTTATTAGATGATATTGCTGATGCTTATATTGATGCAATGAATATCTTCTATAAATTAGGCTGTCGTAACTTACAGTTGGATGATACAAGTTGGGGAGAATTCTGTGCGGAAGATAAACGTAAAACCTATACTGAACGTGGTTTAGATTTAGATCAAATTGCCAAAGATTATGTGTATATGTTAAATAAAATCGTGGCAGCGAAACCGGCTGATTTAGCGATTACAATGCATATTTGTCGTGGTAATTTCCGTTCAACTTGGTTCTCAGCAGGTGGTTATGAGCCTATCGCAGAAACCTTATTTGGACACTGTAATGTGGACGGTTTCTTCTTGGAGTACGACAGTGATCGTGCGGGAGATTTTAAACCTTTACGCTTTATTAAAAATCAACAAGTAGTGTTAGGATTAATCACCTCTAAATCGGGCGAGTTAGAAAAGCGTGATGAAATTATTGCTCGTATTAAAGAAGCAGTACAATATGTGGATATCAATCAACTTTGCTTAAGTCCACAATGTGGTTTCGCTTCAACAGAAGAAGGTAACATTCTGACCGAAGAGCAACAATGGAAAAAACTCGAATTTATCCGCGATATCGTAGAAGAAGTTTGGGGTAAGTAATCTAGTTTAGAGTGTAAAAGAGATAATCGTTAAGGCGGTTATCTCTTTTTTTCATGAAAGTGCGGTTAAAAATGACCGCACTTTTAAATAATAAAAAAGGAAGTCAATAGACTTCCTTTTATGTTACTTCAATTTAATTATTTTTGACGCATTGCAGGGAATAGGATTACATCACGGATAGATGGCGCGTTAGCATAAAGCATTGCTAAGCGGTCAATACCTAAACCTTCACCCGCTGTAGGTGGTAAGCCGTGTTCAAGTGCAACTACGAAGTCATCATCCTTAAACATTGCTTCATCGTCACCCGCTTCTTTCGCTGCGACTTGCGCATCAAAACGTTCATTTTGGTCTTCGGCATCGTTTAATTCTGAGAAGCCGTTACCAATTTCACGACCACCGATGAACAATTCAAAACGGTCTGTTACTTCTGGATTTTCATCGTTACGACGTGCAAGTGGTGAAATTTCTGCTGGATGCGCCATTAAGAAGGTTGGTTGAATTAAGTGATGTTCAGCCACTTCTTCAAAGATCGCATTTACGATAGAGCCTAAGCCCCAAGATTTTTGTACTTCAATACCTAAGCGTTCAGCGGTTGCTTTTGCACGATCGAAATCATAAAGATCTTCTTTTACGATACCTTTATCTGCACCATATTTAATGGTTGCATCATGTAATGTTATACGCTCAAATGGTTTGCCGAAGTCAAATTCTAAATCACCGTATTTCACAATGGTTGTACCAAGAATATCAATGGCGAGTTTGCGTAATAATTCTTCGGTGTTATCCATTAAATCATGATAATCTGCATAAGCTTGGTAGTATTCAAGCATGGTGAATTCTGGATTGTGACGGACAGAAACTCCTTCATTACGGAAGTTTCGGTTTAATTCGAAGACACGCTCAAAACCACCAACCACTAAACGTTTTAAGTAAAGTTCTGGCGCAATACGAAGATACATATCAACATCTAATGCGTTGTGGTGTGTGATAAATGGACGAGCAGATGCGCCACCTGGAATCACTTGTAGCATAGGCGTTTCAACTTCCATGAAACCTTTAGAAATAAAGAATTCACGAATACCGGCAACCACTTTTGAACGAATAATAAATGTACGGCGAGATTCTTCATTAGAAATTAAATCTAAGTAACGCTGACGATAACGCGCTTCCATGTCGGTTAAACCATGGAATTTGTTTGGTAACGGACGAAGTGCTTTGGTTAAAAGTTGTACTTCAGTTGTTTTAACGGTTAATTCATTGGTTTTGGTTTTGAAAAGTGTTCCTTTCACGCCAATAATATCACCTAAATCCCAGCTACCTACATCTTCTGCATAAACGCCTTCAGGAAGATTATCACGAGCAACATATAATTGAATTTTGCCACTCATATCTTGTAAGGTAATAAAGGTGGCTTTACCCATTGCGCGACGAGTCATAATACGACCGGCAACAGCTACTTCAATGGCTTTTTCTTTTAATACTTCGCCCTCTTCGGCTTCGTACTTATCATGTAAATCTTGGGCAAGGGCGTTACGACGGAATTGGTTTGGAAACGCATTACCTTTTGCGCGTAATGCGGCTAATTTTTCACGGCGAACGAGCATTTCGCCATGGAGATCTAATTCTTTTACTTCTTGCTCTGACATATCCTTTACCTCGTTAGTTTTTACTTAGAATGTGATTTATTTAATAATAAATAGAATTTTTCTATTCTACCTAGAGCATTGTTTTTTGTTAAGCCTTTTTTAATTAAGTTATCCTTTTTATCTAGAAAGTTGTCGAAATTGAATTGGTAGAGATGGAATTACGCCATTTTTCCACATAAGATAATTTTATCCTTGGTTCTTGAATAAGGTTCACCGTGTACGCAAACAAAAGAGCGGTCAATTTTTCAGAGGTTTTAAACGCTGAAAATACTGATCGCTCTTTGCGTAGAATGATTAATTAAAGATCGAAATCGCCGAAATCATTGGTATCGACTTTAGAATCAATTTGACCAACAAGGTAAGAACTCACTTCCACTTCTTGTGGTGCAACTTGTACGTTGTCAGAAACAAGCCATGCGTTAATCCATGGAATTGGGTTAGAACGCGCACCAAATGGTAATGGAAGCCCAACCGCTTGCATACGGATATTAGTGATGTATTCCACGTATTGCACCAAAATGTCTTTGTTCAAACCAATCATTGAACCGTCTTTGAACAAGTAATCCGCCCATTCTTTTTCTTGCTCTGCTGCGGCTAAGAATAAATCATAGGCTTCTTGTTTACATTCTTCCGCAATTTCAGCCATTTCAGGATCGTCTTGACCTGCAGCCATAATGTTTAAAATGTGCTGTGTGCCGGTTAAGTGTAACGCTTCATCACGAGCGATGAATTTAATGATTTTCGCATTACCTTCCATTAATTGACGTTCTGCAAAGGCAAAGGAGCACGCGAAAGATACATAGAAACGAATGGCTTCAAGTGCGTTCACACTCATCAAGCAAAGATAAAGTTGTTTTTTCAAGTTACGTAACGTTACAACACATTCTTTACCATCTACCGTGTAAGTACCTTCACCGTACAGGCTGTAAAGTTGGCTATCACGGATTAAATCATCGTAATAAGAAGAAATGTCACGCGCACGTTTGATGATTTCTTCGTTCGTCACGATGTCATCAAACACGATAGATGGATCGTTCACAATGTTACGAATGATGTGTGTGTAAGAACGAGAGTGGATGGTTTCTGAGAATGTCCAAGTCTCGATCCAGGTTTCTAATTCCGGAATGGATACCAATGGCAACAACGCAACGTTCGGACTACGACCTTGAATGGAATCCAACAAGGTTTGATATTTTAAATTGCTGATGAAAATGTGTTTTTCATGTTCAGGTAACGCGGCATAGTCGATACGGTCTTGCGACACATCCACTTCCTCCGGACGCCAGAAGAAAGAAAGTTGTTTTTCAATGAGCTTTTCAAACGTCTCATATTTTTGTTGATCGTAACGCGCAACGTTAACGTTTTGACCAAAGAACATCGGTTCTTTTAATTGGTCGTTTTTATTTTGTGAGAAAGTGGTGTATGCCATTTTTGTCTCCATATCGTAGGGTGGGCTTTAGCCCACCATTTTAATAAGAAAGTTTTGGTGGGCTAAAGCCCACCCTACAAGAATAGAAAGAAATGTCTAATTTAAATCTTACACGCTCCACCAGCACAGCCATCGTCTAAATCTTCTTGGCTGTCTTCAGCACCATCACGGGTGTTTTGATAGTAGAGGGTTTTTAAGCCGTATTTGTAAGCGGTTAAAAGATCTTTTAACAACACTTTCATTGGCACTTTACCGTCTTCAAAACGTTTTGGATCGTAGTTGGTGTTGGCAGAGATCGCTTGGTCCACGAATTTTTGCATAATGCCCACTAAGTGTAAGTAACCGTCATTGCTTGGAATATCCCAAAGCAACTCATAGTTATCACTTAAGTTTTCATAATCCGGTACAACTTGTCTTAAGATACCATCTTTTGATGCTTTAATACTCACATGACCACGTGGTGGTTCGATACCATTTGTTGCATTAGAAATCTGTGAAGAAGTTTCTGACGGCATTAATGCGGTCAAGGTTGAGTTACGTAAACCGAATTCTTTGATTTCTTGGCGCAATGTTTCCCAATCATAATGCAATGGTTCTTGCGTTAAGTTATCGATATCGTTCTTATAGGTATCGATTGGTAAAATACCTTTTGCGTAATTGGTTTCATTGAAGTACTCACATGCACCTAATTCTTTCGCTAAGTTCATGGAGGCTTTTAATAGATAGTATTGAATTGCTTCAAATGTACGGTGAGTTAAATCGTTCGCTGAACCATCAGAATAACGCACGCCATTTTTCGCTAAGTAATACGCATAGTTAATCACACCGATACCCAGTGAACGACGACCTAATGAAGAGCGTTTCGCTGCAGGAACAGGGTAGTCTTGGTAATCTAGTAATGCATCTAATGCACGTACTGCAAGATCGGCTAGGTTATCTAACTCGTCTAAATCGTCTAATTTACCTAAGTTAAATGCAGAAAGCGTACAAAGGGCAATTTCACCATTTTCATCATGGAAATGTTGTAATGGTTTAGTTGGTAATGCAATTTCTAAACATAAGTTAGATTGACGTACCGGTGCAACAAGCGGATCAAACGGTGAATGAGTATTACAGTGATCCACGTTTTGAATATAAATACGACCAGTTGATGCACGTTCTTGCATTAATAAAGAGAATAACTCAACGGCTTTTACAGAACGTTTGCGGATATTTGGATCCTGTTCGTATTTCACGTAAAGTTCTTCAAATTTATCTTGATCAGCAAAGAAGGCTTCATAAAGTCCAGGCACGTCTGAAGGGCTAAATAAAGTAATATCTGCGCCTTTAATTAAGCGTTGATACATTAATTTGTTTAACTGCACGCCGTAGTCCATATGACGCACACGGTTATCTTCCACACCACGGTTATTTTTCAATACTAATAAGCTTTCAACTTCTAAGTGCCAAATCGGGTAGTAAACTGTCGCCGCACCACCGCGTACGCCACCTTGTGAACAAGATTTTACAGCACTTTGGAAGTGTTTATAGAATGGAATACAGCCAGTGTGGAATGCTTCACCACCACGAATTGGGCTACCTAACGCACGAATTGCACCTGCATTTACCCCGATACCCGCACGTTGTGAAACGTATTTCACGATTGCTGCAGAGGTAGCGTTGATAGAGTCTAAGCTGTCACCACATTCAATCAATACGCAAGAGCTGAATTGACGCGTAGGCGTACGAACCCCCGCCATAATAGGCGTAGGTAAGGAAATCTTAAAGGTTGATGTCGCATCATAGAAACGACGAATGTAATCCAAACGGGTTTCTTGTGGATATTTTGAGAATAAGCTCGCTGCAACTAATAAATAAAGGAATTGTGCAGATTCATAAATCTCACCGGTTACACGGTTTTGAACTAAGTATTTTCCTTCTAATTGTTTTACTGCGGCATAAGAAAAGGTCATATCACGCCAGTGATCAATAAACCCATCCATTTCATCCCATTCTTCACGAGTATAGTCGGCTAAAAGTGCAGGATCGTATTTGCCCATGCGCACTAATTTTTTTACATGATCGTATAAACGAGGTGGATCAAAATGGCCATACGCTTTTTTACGTAAATGGAAAACGGCAAGACGCGCAGCAAGATATTGATAATCAGGGGTATCTTTGCTGATTAGATCTGCTGCTGCTTTAATAATGGTCTCATGAATATCGGAGGTACGAATACCTTCATAGAATTGAATATGAGAACGCAATTCAACTTGAGAAACAGACACGTTTTCCAAGCCTTCAGCCGCCCAAGTAATCACACGGTGAATTTTGTCTAAATTGATTTGTTCAAGCGTACCATCGCGCTTTGTAACCATTAATCCTTTGTTCATGGGAGATAAAACCTGCTAGAGAGATGACTTTAAAAAACACAAGATATAGTGTTATGGAAAATAACGATGCACAAGATAGAGTGTTTTAAAATTGAATTCAAGCAGTAAATTTTTTACTTAGATTATTGACAAAAGATAAGTCATTTAAAATAAATGACTTATCTTTCAAGTGATGTTTTTTTAGGCAGGATCTTTTTTGTAAATCTTTGTAAAGAAAAAAGTGCGGTCAAAAATCATCTCGTTTTTGATCTGACCCCAAAAAGTTAGACTGTTATTTAAAGGATTGTTTTCGATATTGTATCGGACTCAGTCCTTTTAATTTTAGTTGAATCCGT
>NZ_JBTGNX010000016.1:0-25887 GCF_054332415.1 Haemophilus sp. SZY H56
TAAAAGGACTGAGTCCGGTACAATATCGAAAACAATCCTTTAAATAACAGTCTAACTTTTTGGGGTCAGATCAAATTTTCCGCTCTTTTTCCATTTAGGCATTAAGGTTTATAAATAAATTCAACGCCTTCTTCATCTTCTTCGTCCCAATCATCCCAGTCGTCATCTTCATCATCAAATTGATGTTCAGCGAGCTGTTCTTGATGGTAATCTTCCCATTTGAATTTCACTTCTTCCGGTTTATTTTCTTTTACTTCCGCATCACGTGGATTTGCTTCAATGAAATCCATAATATCACGACAAAGTGGCGGTACATTTTTACCGGTTGCGGCAGAAATAAGGTGATACCCTTCTTCCCAGCCAAGACGTTCAGTAATCGCTTGTGCTCGTTCATGCGCCTCTTCTTCAGTCATCGTATCAATTTTGTTGAAGACTAACCAACGCGGTTTATCTGCCAATTTTTCGCTATATTGGAATAATTCTGACTCGATGATCGCAATATTATCTGCAGGATCAGATTCATCAATTGGGTTAATATCTACCAAATGAATTAACACACGACAGCGTTCTAAGTGCTTTAAGAAACGAATTCCCAAACCCGCACCATCCGATGCACCTTCAATCAATCCAGGGATATCTGCCACCACAAAGCTATGGCTCTCATCCACTTTCACCACACCTAAACTTGGCACTAAAGTGGTAAATGGATAATCAGCGACTTTTGGTTTTGCAGCTGAAACGGCACGAATAAAAGTGGATTTACCTGCATTTGGTAAACCTAACATCCCGACGTCCGCAAGAAGCATTAATTCTAATAATAAATCGCGTTTTTCACCTGGTGTCCCCATGGTTTTTTGGCGAGGCGCACGGTTCACTGAAGATTTGAAACGTGTATTACCTAAACCATGATAACCACCTTTCGCCACTAACATTTTGGCGCCATGCTTTGTTAAATCGCCAAGTACTTCTTTGGTATCATTATCAATTGCACGCGTTCCCACTGGCACACGTAACGTAATATCTTTACCGCGGCGACCGGTACAATCTGAACTATGGCCATTCTCACCGCGCTCAGCTGCAAAACGTTTCGTAAAACGATAATCGATCAAGGTATTTAAGTTTTCGTCTGCAACCAAATAAACATCACCGCCATCACCGCCATCGCCACCATCTGGGCCGCCTTTAGGGATAAATTTTTCACGGCGGAAACTTACACAACCGTTTCCACCATCCCCTGCTTCCACACGAATCAGGGCTTCATCAATAAATTTCATAAAAACTCTCCAATATTTAACCGCACTTTACTTTGATTGCGGTAATAACTTATGTCCGATTGCCGACAAAATTGCTCCGCATACTACAACAAACGCCCCGATATAGCTAATCATATTTAATTCTGGCGCGGCAAAATTATCAGGGCTCGCATAATGCGCAAGATGAGCAAATAAAATGGTAAATAGTGGTACTAAGGTAATCACAACACTGACTTTAGAAACCTCCCAGCGATTAAGGGCTTCGGCATACGCGCCATAACCAAATAAGGTATTTAAGCAACAATAAGCCAAACAACCAAATGCTAACGGACTGAGCTCTCTCACTTGGGAAAATTCAGCAACAGGCGTAAATACCAAAAGACAACCGAAATAAATCATTAATAAAATCTGTGGCGAACTAAAACGGCGAAGCATTAATTTTTGTGCCATACCATAAGCGACCCAAATTAACGAGCCCGCTAGACTTAATAATACCCCCGTTAAATAGCGGCTTTCCCCTTGAAACCCACCTAGCTTATCATTGAAGAAAAGTACTAATCCTACAAGTAATAAGGCTAAACCGATTTTTTGGTGTAATCCGAGCTTTTCTTTAAAGACAAAAAGACCGCAAATCAACATGCCAAAAGAGGAAAAGTGAATAAAAATTTGAGCTGAAGAAGGATCGATAAACTTAAGTGAGCTATTAAATAAGAAGAAGTTGCCAGACAACCCTATGACACCAATTACTACCAACCAAATAAATTGACCGCCTTTCAAAAATTGTGGCAATTTTTTCTTATAAGCAAGCAAAATAAAGAGTGCTAGAAATGCCACAATAAAGCGATACCACACGATCGTTTGTGGCGTCATCACTGATAGAACCTGTTTTAACGCAATAGGTAAAGATCCCCATGCCATCGCTGTAATTAAAGCAAATAGAAATCCTAAAAGAGGTTGTTGTTTCATGATGTCTTCCTTTATTTGGCTAAAGCACAGTTAGGAATTCAGGTAAATTTCATTCTAAAAAATATTGAAGAGAATGAATGACAGTGCCAAGATAACAGATTTGATTAATGATTGTAAATCACAGGTAAGAAAACAAAGAAAACGCCCCACAGATAATGCGGGGCGTTTATCAAATCAGATGTAAAATTATTCAGTTACAATACTTACGTATTTACGGCTTTTCTCGCCTTTCACTTCAAATTTTACTTTACCGTCAGCGGTAGCAAATAAGGTGTGGTCACGACCCATACCTACGTTGTTACCTGCGTGGAACTTAGTACCACGTTGACGTACAATGATGCTACCTGCTAATACAGATTCGCCACCGAAACGTTTAACACCAAGGCGTTTAGCTTCAGAATCACGACCGTTACGAGTTGAACCACCAGCTTTTTTAGTTGCCATCTACTTGATCTCCTCTGAAATTATGCTTGAATCCCAGTGATTTTCACTTCCGTGAACCACTGACGATGACCTTGTTGTTTACGGCTGTGTTTACGACGACGGAACTTAACGATTTTAACTTTATCGCCACGACCTTGTGCCACAACTTCAGCCACTACTTTCGCACCAGCTACTACTGGTGCACCAATTTTAACATCTTCACCATTAACGACCATCAACACTGAGTCGAACTCAACTGTTGCGCCAGTTGCAAGTTCAAGTTTTTCTAAACGAACCACTTGACCTTCGCTCACACGGTGTTGTTTACCGCCACTTTGGAAAACTGCGTACATAAATACTCCGCTATAATTATGCTTCTCCGTTACTATTTTTCGGTCCGCACTTCAAAATTCATATAAATAGGTCGCAAATTCTACGGAAAAAACAGCTCGATCGCAAGCACTTATTTGCAATAAAATAAAAAAAAGTGCTTTCCCTCGAGTTTAATTTCAGAAACCCTGAAAAATCAGGTAAAATCCACCAAACTTTCCTTTTTCATATACAACCATCGAACCAAATGAAGATGAACAAACAAGATTTAATGGATATGCATGCCATTCAAGCATTAACTGATGCGGATATGCAGAAAGTAGACCGAGCTATTCTAGCACAAATTAACTCCGATGTGCCGATGGTTAATCAGCTTGGTTTTTATATTGTACAAGGTGGCGGAAAACGCATCCGACCACTTATTGCTGTTTTAGCCGCTCGTGCATTAGGCTACGAAAGCGATAAAGTGGCCACTTGCGCCACCTTTGTGGAATTTATTCACACTGCTTCTTTATTACACGATGATGTGGTGGATGAGTCTGATATGCGTCGCGGCCGCGCAACAGCAAATGCGGCCTTTGGTAATGCGGCTAGCGTATTAGTAGGCGACTTCATTTATACTCGTGCATTCCAGTTAGTGGCACAGCTACAATCGCTAGATATTCTTCGAATTATGGCTGACGCTACCAACGTGTTGGCAGAAGGTGAAGTTCAACAATTGATGAATGTGAATGATCCCGATACCACGGAAGAAAGCTATATGCGTGTGATTTATAGTAAAACAGCACGTTTATTTGAAGTGGCGGCACAATCTGTGGCGATTGTTGCGGGAGCTGAAAAATCAATTGAAAGCGCATTTCAAGAATATGGTCGCTATCTTGGCACCGCATTCCAATTAGTAGATGATGTGTTAGATTACAGCGCAAACGCTGCCGCATTAGGCAAAAATGTGGGTGACGACCTCGCCGAAGGTAAACCGACGCTTCCTTTATTACACGCAATGCGTCATGGTAATCCACAACAAGCCGCACTTATTCGTGAAGCCATTGAACAAGGCGGAAAACGTGATGCTATCGATGACGTGCTTGCAATTATGGCTGAACATAAATCCCTTGATTATGCGATGGTTCGTGCAAAACAAGAAGCCCAAAAAGCAGTTAATGCCATTGCCTTATTACCTGAAAGCGAATACAAAAAAGCCTTAATTTCACTGGCTTATTTATCGGTAGACCGAACTTATTAATATGACTGAAGAACAAATTCAACCGCAAAGTGCGGCCGATTCTCAACCTAAATTTCAAAAACCGCGTAAGCAAAAAGTGCGCAAGGATCCCAATGCGCCTTTTATTCGTGAAAAACTCGAATTACCTGAAGGACATAATAGGTTACTTCTTCACTCTTGCTGTGCACCTTGCTCAGGTGAAGTAATGGAAGCCATTTTGGCCTCGGGTATTGAATTTACAATTTACTTTTACAACCCGAATATTCATCCATTAAAAGAATATTTAATTCGTAAAGAAGAAAATATCCGCTTTGCCCAAAAATTCGGGATTCCGTTTATTGATGCTGACTACGATCGCCAACAATGGTTTGATCGCGCAAAAGGCATGGAATGGGAACCGGAACGTGGCATTCGCTGTACCATGTGTTTTGATATGCGTTTTGAAAAAGCGGCTGAATATGCTCATGAACATGGTTTCCCTGTATTTACCAGCTGTCTTGGTATTTCTCGCTGGAAAGACATGGATCAAATCAACGGTTGCGGTCACCGTGCAGCTGAAAAATATGATGATGTAATTTATTGGGATTACAACTGGCGTAAAGCTGGCGGATCGCAGCGCATGATCGAAATCAGTAAGCGTGAACGTTTTTATCAGCAAGAATATTGTGGCTGTGTTTATTCTTTACGAGATAGCAATAAATGGCGTGAAGAAACAGGGCGACAAAAAATTGAAATTGGTAAACTCTATTACACACCTGATTAAAAACACATAAAAAAAGAACCGCACTTTCAACATGCGGTTCTTTTTTTATTTAATCTACGATGAAACGCCCACCTAATGCATTCTCTAAAGAATGATCTAACTGCTGAATTCGCGTACATAACACGTTTTCAATCTGGGCATTTTTGTCTTTTTCTTGGGTTAATTCGAAACTTAAATTTAAGGCAACAATAGAAAGCACACGGTCTAATTGCAATAAACCTGTACGCTCTTTCATTTCAGATACTTGGAGATCTAAACTACGCGCAGCCTGACGCAAAATCTCCTCTTGTTCTGCAGGGACATTCAAGCGCAATACTTGCCCTAATACAACAACTTCAACCAGTTTTAATGACATGCTATTCCCTTATGTTGAATATTTAAGTATACCTATTATGCCATAGCCAAATGCCTTCGTCATACTTTTTACATTTAATTAACCGTACTTTATATGTTCGCCCCATTTCCCAATTTAGGCTATAATGCGGCACTTTTCATTATTTTTGAACGGAATATTTATGCCAACTATCGCTCCTAATCCATTAGTCCTAGTGGACGGTTCATCTTATTTATATCGTGCTTTTCATGCTTTTCCTCCACTTACCAATTCTGCCGGTGAACCGACTGGCGCCATGTACGGTGTATTAAACATGCTTAAAAGCCTGATTTCGCAAGTGCAACCAAGCCATATTGCGGTGGTCTTTGATGCGAAAGGCAAAACTTTCCGTGATGAAATGTTTGAACAATATAAATCTCATCGTCCACCAATGCCTGACGATCTGCGCAAACAAATTCAGCCGTTACACGATATTATCCACGCCCTTGGCATTCCTCTTTTAGTTATTGAAGGCGTGGAGGCTGACGATGTCATTGGCACTTTAGCGGTAACGGCTTCTAAAGCTAATCAAAAAGTCTTGATCAGCACTGGCGATAAAGACATGGCGCAGCTAGTGGATGACAACATTATGCTGATCAACACCATGAATAATACCTTATTGGATCGCGATGCCGTGATTGAAAAATACGGTATTCCACCAGAACTCATCATCGATTACTTAGCGCTAATGGGCGATAGCGCCGATAATATTCCAGGCGTGGCGGGTGTGGGTGAAAAAACGGCTCTCGGCCTCTTACAGGGTATCGGCAGTATGGCAGAAATTTATGCCAACTTAGACAAAGTGGCTGAATTGCCAATTCGTGGGGCAAAAAAATTAGGGGATAAATTATTGGCTGAAAAAGAAATGGCCGATTTATCCTATCGCCTTGCCACCATCAAAACCGATGTTGTCCTCGATATTACTCCAGAGCAACTCACTCTTGGCGCAAGCAATAACGATCAACTCACTGAATATTTCGGCCGTTATGAGTTTAAACGTTGGCTCAATGAAGTGATGAATGGCGCTGATTCCATCACCAATAATCACGAACAATCGACCAAGATTAATCACTATCAAGCTACGCCTGCACTCGTTCAAGACAATAGCGAGGAAGCATTGCCGGCAATTCAAATTGATCGCAGCCGTTATGAAACCTTACTCACTGAAGCGGATTTAAATCGTTGGGTGGACAAACTCAAACAAGCCAAACTTTTTGCCTTAGATACAGAAACCGATAATTTAGATTATATGGCGGCCAACTTAGTGGGCATTTCCTTTGCGTTAGAAAACGGTGAAGCAGCTTACTTACCGCTGCAATTAGATTATTTAGGTGCACCAAAAACCCTTGAAAAAACAACCGCACTTTCGCTGTTAAAACCGATTTTAGAAAATCCAGCCATTCAAAAAGTCGGGCAAAACTTCAAGTACGACCTCACTATTTTCGCCCGTAATGGCATTGATGTGCAAGGTGTAGCTTTCGATACCATGTTGGAGTCCTATGTCCTCAACAGCACTGGTCGCCACAATATGGACGATCTAGCGAAACGTTATTTAGGACACCAAACCATCAGTTTTGAAGAAATTGCAGGCAAAGGTAAAAATCAGCTGACCTTTAACCAAATTCCATTAGAACAAGCCGCCGAGTATGCGGCGGAAGATGCTGATGTGACAATGAAGCTGCAACAAGTGCTATGGGAAAAACTTTCTAAAGAACCCACGCTTGAAAAACTCTTTAAAGAAATGGAATTGCCATTGTTAGGCGTACTTTCCCGTATGGAGCGTCGCGGTGTCTTAATTGATAGCGACGCACTATTCCTACAATCTAATGAAATCGCTAACCGTTTAAGTGAACTAGAAGAACAAGCCTATGTCTTAGCGGGGCAGCCATTTAATTTAGCCTCAACCAAACAATTACAGGAAATTTTGTTTGATAAATTAGGTTTACCGGTTATTCAAAAAACACCAAAAGGCGCGCCATCCACCAACGAGGAAGTCTTGGAGGAACTCGCATTTAGCCATGAATTACCGAAAGTGTTGGTAGAACATCGTGGTCTCAGCAAACTAAAATCCACCTACACCGACAAATTGCCGCAAATGGTGAATCTACAAACGGGTCGAGTGCATACTTCCTACCATCAAGCAGTAACAGCCACTGGTCGTCTTTCATCAAGCGATCCGAATCTACAAAATATTCCGATTCGTAATGAAGAAGGCCGCCGTATTCGTCAAGCTTTTATCGCCCGCGAAGGATTTACTGTTGTTGCAGCTGATTATTCACAAATCGAACTACGCATTATGGCGCACCTATCACAGGATCAGGGCTTAATTAATGCTTTTACCCAAGGCAAAGATATTCACCGCTCTACCGCAGCAGAAATCTTTGGTATCGCACTGGATGAAGTGACATCCGAACAACGCCGCAATGCTAAAGCGATTAACTTCGGTTTAATTTATGGTATGTCAGCCTTTGGATTATCGCGTCAACTCGGTATTGGCCGTGCGGATGCCCAAAGCTATATGGATTTGTATTTCAAACGCTATCCTGGCGTACAAACCTTTATGCACGATATTCGCGAAAAAGCCAAAGCCCAAGGCTATGTGGAAACCCTATTCTGCCGTCGTTTATATCTGCCGGATATCAACTCCTCTAACGGTATGCGCCGTAAAGCTGCCGAACGTGTCGCGATCAATGCACCAATGCAAGGCACTGCCGCAGACATTATTAAACGAGCCATGATTCAATTGGATCAAAAACTACAAAATGATCCCGATATCGCGATGATTATGCAAGTGCACGATGAATTGGTGTTTGAAGTGCGGTCAGAAAAAGTCGAGTTTTATAGCAAACTCATCAAAACACACATGGAAAGCGCAGCTGATTTAGTGGTGCCATTGATTGTAGATGTGGGGCAAGGCACTAACTGGGATGAGGCGCACTAAGGAATTTAGTCATGAATAAAGTTATTCAAAGTCAGCACTTTACGGCAGAACGTGCTTGGGGAGCACTGGATATTACCAATATGAATGGCATTTCCGTGCGTCTTCACTGGACAGATAAACCTTACAAATGGCATATCAATGACGGTGAAGAAGTCTTTGCTGTCATGGATGGTACGGTGGAAATGCATTACAAAGAAGAGGGCCTAGAGAAAGCCGTATTGCTCCATGCGGGTGATATTTTTTATGCGGGTATTGGTACCGAACATGTTGCTCATCCACAAGGCGAAGCGCGCATATTAGTCATAGAGAAAGAAGACAGCATTTAACAGATTAAAAAGAATTTTATGAATCAAGAAAGACTCAACGAAATCGAAAAATCATTAATTCAAATTGTAGAACGCGATGTGGTTCCGGCACTTGGCTGTACTGAACCTATCTCTTTGGCGCTTGCAGCAGCAACAGCGGCTAAATATTTAGGCAAAACACCTGAACGCATTGAAGCTAAAGTCTCACCTAATCTCATGAAAAATGGATTGGGTGTTGCAGTTCCAGGAACAGGTATGGTGGGCTTGCCTATTGCTGCAGCAATTGGTGCTTTAGGCGGTGATCCTGAGAGTGAGTTGGAAGTATTAAAACACATCACGCCAGAGCAAGTATCCCAAGCTAAGGCGATGCTTGATAAAAAGCTCGTTAATGTGGATATTCATCAAACCGATCATATCTTATATTCAGAAGCCGTATTGTTTGCCGATAATGACCGAGTGAAAGTAGCGATTCAAGATCAACACACAAACATCATTTTAATTGAAAAAAATGGCGAAGTTGTTTTTGAGAAAGAACACGATGAATGTGCTGATTGCGATCCTTATGATATTTTCAAACAGGTGAGCGCACGTGAAATCTTTGAATTTTCTTGTGAAGTTGAGCTCGATAAAATCCGCTTTATCGGACAAGCTGCCGCTCTAAACCGAGCGCTGTCTAACGAAGGATTACGTGAAAATTACGGCTTACACATTGGCAGAACGTTACGCAAACAAGTTGGTAGTGGCTTAATGTCAGATGATTTACTCAGCAAAATCATGATCGAAACCACTGCTGCCTCCGATGCACGTATGGGCGGGGCAACATTGCCCGCAATGAGTAATTCAGGTTCAGGCAACCAAGGTATTGCCGCGACTATGCCCGTGGTTGTGGTCGCTGATTATTTAAACGTGAGTGAAGAAAAACGTCTCCGCACCCTCTTCTTATCACACTTAATGGCCATTTATATCCACAGTAAATTACCCAAACTATCCGCCCTTTGTGCGGTAACCACTGCCTCTATGGGAAGCTGTGCAGGCATTGCCTATTTGCTTACGGGTAAATTCGAAACCGTGAGCATGGGGATTTGCAGCATGATCGGTGATATTAGCGGAATCATCTGCGATGGTGCATCCAATAGCTGTGCAATGAAAGTCTCTACCAGTGTTGCTTCAGGCTATAAATCGGTACTTATGGCAATGGATGAGACCCACGTTACAGGTAATGAAGGCATTGTCGAACACAATCTTGAGCGAACCATTGATAACCTCTGCGCTATTGCATCAAAAAGTATGCAACATATAGACAGACAGGTTATCGAAATTATGGTGAGTAAGCCTTGTCCTTAACGAAAATAAAGTGCGGTAAAAAATCCATATAATTTTTTACCGCACTCATTGTGTATAATTTTGATTAGAGTTTATTTTGAAAAGAACTAATAAAAGCAATTAGTGCTGATTTTTGCTGTTCCGATAGTCCAACAATCATCTTCAACAAAACTTCATCTAACATTGTCATTTTTTCATTATCACCCACACCGTAACGCAACCATTCTGGTTTAACTGATAACCACTTAGATAAGGTTTCAATTTTATCCATTGATGGTATAGCCAAACCATTAAGCCATTTATGGACAGCTTGTTGAGTAACTGACTCATTTGGGTGCTGTAAATTAAATTTAGTTGCTATTTCACTTGTCTTCAAATTCTGCATAGCCATTGCTGAAAGAGCTAATTTTAAACGTGCACTAAATTTTTCTTTTTCACTTAATATTTGCATAATGAAAATAATTATGACTAAATCTAAAAAGATCTTGTAAACTATTCTGGTTTTTATATAAACTATATTGGTTTACAGTTTTTCATTTTAGGTTTCATCTATGCATCATTTTGGTTTTCCTTTAGAAGTTCTTATTGTCTTCTTTTCAGCCATCTTATTTTCTGTTTATGTGGATTTAATATCTCACCGTCAAAGTAAAGAAATTACAGTAAAAAATGCCGCACTTTGGTCAATCTTTTGGATTTCATTAGCATTGGCGTTCTACGTTTATCTTTATTTCCGTTTTGAGCCGGAATGGGCAGATCTCTATCTTGCAGGTTATGTACTTGAAAAGAGTTTATCCATTGATAACTTGATGGTATTTGTTGCGATCTTTGCATCTTTTGGCATCAAAGATCACCTTCAACACCGTATTCTTTATTGGGGAATCTTAGGCGCATTAATTTTCCGAGCAATTTTTGTTGTAATTGGGACTGGATTGTTTTCTGCAAGTCCTTGGGTTGGATTTATTTTTGCTGCTTTTGTACTTTGGAGTGGCTGGAAAATGTTACAAGGCGGAGATGATAATGAAGAAGAGATCGAAGACTATACTCATCACTGGAGTGTTCGTTTGGTAGGGAAAATAATGCCTGTTTTCCCAAAACTAGTACAAGAAAAATTCTTTGTAAAACATAACGAATTAAATGCAGATCAAATAGTTTCCGTCACTCGTCAAGGTTTGCGTTACGCAACGCCTGCATTTTTATGTTTAATGGCGATTGAAACATCTGATGTAGCATTTGCCTTTGACTCAGTACCTGCTGTTATTGCTGTTACTCAAGAACCATTACTCGTTTATGCTGCAATGATTTTCGCGATTCTAGGATTACGTAGTCTCTATTTTATTCTTGCTGCACTCACAAAATATCTTGTTCACCTTGAAAAAGCTGTCATTGCCTTATTGTTCTTTATTGGTATCAAAATGGGGATTCAATCTTGGAATCACGCGGTATTTGATACAGGCATTCATATTTCTGCCAATGTTAGCCTTTATATTGTATTAGGTGTTTTATTTATTGGTGTTGTTGCTTCGTTTATTTTCCCTGAAAAACAAGAAGGATAATGCAATGAACGTAAAGAAATTTATTTTTCTGACCGCTTATTTTACCACTACAAATGTTTTGGCAAACCAACACTATATAACGCCACCAACATCATCTACACGTGGATATGTTCCAGTAATTAGTGATGGAATGGAACAACAATGTGTTGAAATCTACAACCAAGCGAAATGGTTAGGTGATTCGCTTCAAAATACTTATGTTGATCAATATTCGAGTGCATCAGTAAATGCTTATAACCAAAAAATATTTCAACATTCACAAATGATAAATTGGTTTAATCAAAATTGCGCAGGAAAACAATCACGTTCTGCTTGTGAAGCTGCAATGGAACTAAATCGTAAAAATGGGATACCAACACAAAATTGCTATTAGGAGAAATTTATGCGTCGTTTACCTGTTTATTTATTAGTCGATACTTCTGGCTCAATGATGGGCGAGGCTATTGAATCTGTGCGTAATGGTTTACAAATGCTAGTTTCTGCATTACGTCAAGATCCTTACGCATTAGAAACGGCTTATCTATCTGTGATTACTTTTGATAGCAAAGCCAAACAAGTTACACCACTAACGGAGCTAATGAGCTTTCAGCTTCCAACTATTGAAGCATCAGGCTTAACATCAATGGGCGAAGCGTTAAGTTTACTTACAGATTGTATCAATCGCGAGGTACAAAAAGGATCTGCGGAAATAAAAGGTGACTGGAAACCAGTTGTATTTTTACTTTCAGATGGTGTACCAACTGACGATTTGCAGAAAGGAATTAATGCATTAAAAACGGTGAAAACAGGAACTTTTGTCGCTTGTGCAGCCGGTGCCGGAGCTGATACCAACGTATTAAAACAAATTACAGAAAGCGTGGTGTCATTAGATACTGCTGATGCAAATTCAATTAAAGCCTTCTTTAAATGGGTTTCTGCATCGATTTCTGTTTCAAGCCAAAAAGTCGATCTTAACAAAAAAGATGTGGGCGGATTAGGTGAATTACCGCCACCACCAGCAGAATTGAACATTGTTTTATAAATGGTTCGGCGAGAATTATGGCAAGAAGATTACTCACGTATATTTGTATTGACACTTCTGGCTCAATGAAAGGAGAGCCGATTGAAGCAGTGAATGTCGGATTACAATCACTGCTTTCTGCATTAAGGCAAAATCCCTATGCACTTGAAAGTGTTTATCTTTCTATTTCCACTTTTGATACGGTGATCAAAAATGTCTTCCCCTTGACCGCACTTGAAGATGTGGTATTGCCAACGATTTCTTGCCCTGATAGTGGCGCAACCTTTCTTGGAAAAATGCTGGAAAATATCGTGCAAGCGGTTAAAAAAGATCGCCTTCTAGCAACAGCGGAACAAAAAGGCGATTGGCGTCCTATCTTGATTTTACTAACTGATGGCAAGCCTTCTGACACTTTGGCTTATGAGCAAGCCATTCCACAAATTAAATCCTTAAATTTTGGCAATATCGTGGCTTGTGCAGCAGGACCAAAGGCAGATCCTAATATTCTAAAAAAACTTACAGACACAGTTGTGTCATTAGACACTATGGATGCAAATAGTTTTTCTCAGTTCTTCCAATGGGTATCTGCTTCCGTAGCTCAAACCAGTGTTAGCGTGGGTGCAATCGATAATAACAGCCTGCCACCGCCACCTGATGAAATTAATATTGTATTCTAGGAAAAATTATGCGTCGTTTACCAGTTTATATTGTTGTTGATATCTCTGAAAGCATGGCTGGCGAAAATCTTCGTCAAATGCAAGAAGGCATTAGCCGCTTGGTTAATCAACTTCGCCGTGATCCTTACGCGTTGGAATCTGTTTATCTTTCTGTGATCGCATTTGCTGGGGCGGCTGGTACGCTTGCACCATTAACGGAATTAATGAGTTTTTACCCACCTCGTTTGCCGATTGGTTCTGGAACATCTATTGGTGCAGCACTAAATCATTTAATGGATTCTTTAGAAAAAGATATTGTGCGTAGTACGGCAGAGAAAAAAGGCGATTGGAAACCATTGATTTACATTATGTCAGACGGTTCGCCAACAGATGATCCTGCACAAGCTATTTCTCGCTGGAAACACCATTTTCAAAATAAAGCGAAGCTAATCAATATTGGCATTGGTAAATTTGCCAACCTTGATACATTAAGTGAAATTAGTGATTTAACCTATCGACTAGATGATGAAGATATAGAAAAAGTTTACCGTGCTTTATGTGAATCTGTTGCGGATTCCATTCTAAGTCAAAGTCGCTCGCTGGGTGTGGAATTACCTATATCACTGAATAAAGAAATTTTAGAAAGCGGTGCGATTTCTTTGATAAAAGAAAAAGAGCAAATGGTCGCTTTAGATGAAAATTATGCAATCATCGTGGGTAAATGTAGCAAGGTGAAATTGCCTTATTTAATGAAATATGAACGGCTTGAAAACAGTCCGCTTGATAATGCGATTTTTCAATATGTTGGTGTTTACCCAGCTGAAAAAGATTACGTAGATTGGTCTGATAATCGCCCAAATCATAGCAAAATCTCAACATCCCAACTTTGGGGTGGTGGCGGTTGCCCCCATTGTGGTGCTGCTTTTGGTTTGTGTATGTGCAACTGTGGGCAAATTTTCTGTGCTAACGGCGAAAAAGAAGTCGTCTGCCCTGGTTGTAATGAAACCTTGTATTTTAATGATGAAGCAGACGGTGCTGATTTTGATATTACGCGTGCAAGGGGCTAGGGATGAATGCAACCGAACAATTAGAAAAAATAAAATCTTGGTTAAATCAGGCTGATGAAAAATATCTTGATGCCTTTGCCAGTCAAAATCAGACATTAATATCCCATATTTGTGAAATATGGCAACGTTTTCAGGAAGCTAAAAATATAACATCATTGGAAAATAATATGTTGACCATTCAACCAACAGAAACAACACCAGTATATAAAAAAGAGCTCATCATTACATTGCCAAATGCAAAACAAGATGAACCTTATTTTTACCAAAAAACCAATGATTTCCCTACAATTCAATCTCTAAAAGTTGAAGAGGACCTTGGATTAGCTTGGAATGTAGAAGCGCAAGCATTAGATGGTGTACCGATAAAGAGCGGTGAATTTTTACTGACTTTTCAACTTACTGACGGTAATACAGCACACTCAACCCTTTTTATCAATCCTAATCCGAAATATTTATGGAAGAACATTCCTTCCGATAAAAATAGCCGTTTTTGGAAACCAGATAGTGCAAGTAGCCAGATTTCCACAGACTTAGGACAATTAATCGCAGCTCGTATGCGCGGACGTACTCACGCAATGAAAGGAACGTGCTGCGATGATGATTTTACTATCGGCTATCACGAGAAATCAAAATTTCATTTCATTGCTGTTGCCGACGGTGCTGGAAGTGCAGAATTTTCTCGCCAAGGCTCAAAACTAGCAGTAGAGGCCGCAAAAGATAAATTTTTTGAGTTACTGAATATTGAAGGTAAGGACTACCAAAAACTGTCCCAAAAAAACGAACAAGAACTCGCTTATATTACCAAAGTGATGTTTAAAGAAGCGGTTCAAGCCGCTTATCTTGCACAAGAAACAGCGGCAAAAGATTATGTTATTGAACAGAAATCTCTTTCTTGCACATTACTGCTTGCGTTTACATTACCTTTAATCGATGGAAAATGGTTCACTGCTTGTTATTGGGTGGGAGATGGTGCAGCTGCAATCTTTGATCCCGCTATACAAAAAATTAAATTATTGGGTGAAGTGGACTCAGGACAATATTCAGGTGAAACCCAATTTTTAACCTTAGCGGAAGCCAATGCGGAAAAAATTACCTCACGCATTTATACAGATATTCGTGATTATCCCCCAATCCTGATATTAATGACAGATGGCGTTTCCGATCCTAAATTTCATAGTGATGTACAGCTTAACACCTTTGAGACTTGGCAAATATTTTGGCAAGAATTACGTGAACCATTACAAAAAGAGCAACCAGAAAAAGCCTTAGAGGAATGGCTAGATTTCTTCTCAAAAGGAGAGCACGATGATCGCACTTTAGCGATATTTATTCCGCAGTCAGAATGGCAGGGAATGACTTATACATCAATGAGCAATAAAATCTTGCAGGAAGAGTCAAGAATAGTGAATGAGATAGTGCTACAAGCGACTGAAAATAATCAAGAATTTGCTAATGAAAAAGTCAGAACTATCAACATTACTCAGAACAATGAAACAAAAACAATCACGCTCCAGAAAGCAAGTGACATACCACTTCAAAAAGGAACTGAATAATGGGTAAAGTTATCACGCTCACTGCAACAAATGGTAAAACTATTCAATTTGTTGATGAAATCAAAGCCCAAGGCGGAATGAAAGATGTGATGTTCTCACCTAATAAAGATTATGTTGTTGCATTCTTCCGTGAACCTGCTGATCTTGCCACGAAAGAGCGGTTAGAAATGATAACAGGAACTTACCGCGAAAAGATCTTTAATCAAGAAGGTGGCGAATATCTTAAAAAATTATTCTGTTGGCCTACCGCTGTAGTGGAATATCAAGGCAAGCTCGGTGTGGTTAGCCCTTTTTATCGTGATTGCTTTTTCTTCCAATATGGCAGTCGTAATAACGATATGTTAGGCATTAAAGGCAAAGATAAAGACGGTAAATGGTTCGCCAGTGCTTCTAATCGCAATAAGTTTCTTGACTCTCGAGAGTTAGGCGATTGGATGTTGCATTTGAAAGTCTGCTTGATGTTGGCTCGTGCCGTTCGCCGTATGCATATGGCTGGATTAAGTCATAGCGACTTAGGTTACAAAAACTGCTTAATCGATCCAACAACTGGTCAAGCGAGTTTAATTGATATTGACGGCTTAGTTGTGCCGGGGAAACATCCACCAACAGTGGTGGGAACTCCTGATTTTATTGCACCTGAAGTAGTGGCAACTCAACATTTAGATAAAAACGATCCTAAGCGTAAGTTACCTAGCCGAACTACGGATTTACATGCATTAGCAGTGTTAATTTATATGTATTTACTTTATCGCCATCCACTTCGAGGAGATAAAGTCTTTGATATGAATGATAGCCAGCGTGATGAAGAATTAGGAATGGGAGAGAAGGCGTTATTCATTGAACACCCAACTGATCATTCTAATCGTATAAAAGTAGGGAATGTTAAACCTAGCGAACTGCCTTGGAAAGACACACAAAAAATGCCTTATACCATTACTGGTCCTTATTTAAGCGAATTATTTAAACGAGCTTTTATTGACGGCTTGCATAATCCTATTGCTCGCCCGACAGCAGATGAATGGGAACAGGCATTAGTAAAAACAGTAGATTTACTTCAGCCTTGTCAAGGCGCTAATTGTGAACAGAAATGGTATGCTTTTGATAATTCTAAATCGCCCAAATGTCCGTTTTGTGGCACAGCACATCAAGGTAAATTGCCCGTGTTAAATTTATATTCTGCTGCACCAAATGGCAGTTATCGCCCTGATAATCACAGAATTATGGTCTACAGCGGGCAATCACTTTTTAAATGGCACGCTGACAACCGCATATTTCCTAATGAAAAATTGAAAGCTGAAGATGCTAAACGCATTGGCTATTTCATGTTACATCAAGGAAATTGGTGGCTTGTGAACGAAAATCTGACTGATATGGTAGATGTCAATACGAAACAATCTATTCCTATTGGTGGAAAAATGAAACTCGAGGAAGGCGCCAAAATTCTTTTGAAAAAAGGCGAAGGCGGACGACTTATCGTTGTTCAAATGACTGGTTCATAAGATTTATTAACCTAATAACAACTGGAGAATTATAATATGGCAATTTCATTAACCAAAGGTCAAAACGTTTCATTAAGTAAAACCGATCCGAGCTTAAAAAATGTGTTGGTTGGTTTAGGGTGGGATGCTCGTTCAACTGATGGGCAAAACTTTGACTTAGACGCAAGTGTATTTATGGCAACAGAAAATGGTAAAGTGCCTTCTGATAGACATTTTATTTTCTATAATCAATTAGTTTCACCTTGTGGTGGTATAGAGCATACTGGCGATAACCTCACCGGTGATGGAGATGGTGATGATGAAAGCGTGATAGTTCGCTTAGACAAAGTAGAAAGTAATATCAAATCACTTTTTATTACTGTAACTATTCACGATGCAGAAGCTCGTCGTCAAAATTTTGGTCAAGTCAGCAATGCATTCGTACGTATTGTTAATAATGATACTAGTGATGAAATTGTTCGTTTTGATCTTTCTGAAGATTACAGCACCGAAACAGCAATGGTGTTTGGTGAAATTTATCGTCATAACGGTGAATGGAAATTTCGTGCAATTGGTCAAGGATATACAGGGGGATTATATTCACTTTGTCAACAATATGGTGTAAATGTTGGTTAATTGGAGTGAAAAATGGTTTCATTAAATAAAATTACTTTAGAAAAAAAAGGTGATTCGCATAAAATTGATTTATCGAAATCAACTGATCAGCAAATTACTATTAACTTAAATTGGACTCAACAAAAACCCTCTGGTTTCTTCAGTAGCTTATTTGGTTCAAATAAAGAGATTGACTTAGATCTTGGGTGTTACTGGGAGTTACAAGACGGAACAGCTTCACTTATTGACGGTTTGCAATTTTCCAAAGGTCGTGGCGGGTCAAGAGAACGTCTAACACGCCAAGGATGTTATAGCCAAGCGCCTTGGGTATGGCATTGTGGAGATGATCGGAATGGCAGCTCAGCCGAAGGTGAAAATATTTTAGTCAACCCAAAAGGTATCAGAGATCTACGTCGTTTGGTTATCTATTGTTTCATTTATGAGGGAGCTGCTAAATGGGCCGAGTCTGATGCCGTGGTAACCGTTAAAGTGCCTAACCAGCCTGAAATCGTTGTTGAAATGGGGAAACAAACTGATCCTCGCACATTCTGTGCGATTGCAAGCATTGACTTTGATGATTCTCAGATGTCAGTTCGTAAAGACATTAACTTCTTTAATGGGCATGCAGATTGTAGCCAATATTACGGCTGGGGTTTTAACTTCGCTGCAGGCTCAAAATAAATCAAAAATCCTCTCCCCTAGTGCGGTCAGAAAAACACTCAAATTTCTGACCGCACTTTTTTTATATCAAAAAAACATATTTTCTAGCCAAAAGTTATTGGCGTCACCTTCTTATTTTTTTAGAAAATACCAACCTACTTAGTTCTCAAAGAGAAGGAATATTTATGCTTTTAACTGGATTACTTTGCGGAATTTTACTCGGATTTGTGATGCAGCGTGGGCGCTTTTGTATTACTGGCGCATTTCGCGATATGTATGTCACCAAAAATAACAAAATGTTTGTAGCCCTTCTATTGGCGATTACCGTGCAATCCATCGGTTTCTTTCTCTTAAAAGAAATCGGTGTATTAAATGTCGATCCGGCTGAAAATTTTGCCTTTTTAGCGGTAATTATCGGTGCCTTTGTGTTTGGTATCGGCATTGTTCTTGCTGGCGGTTGTGCAACAGGTACGTGGTACCGTGCTGCGGAAGGCTTAGTTGGTAGTTGGGTCGCATTATTCACTTATATGCTATTAAGTGCCATCATGCGTACTGGCCCATTAGGTGAATTCAATAAAGCTTTACGCAGTATTAATATTGAGCAACGCAATATTTACGATACATTCGGTATTTCACCTTGGTGGTTAGTCGCATTATTAACTTTAGTGACAGCTTTCTATGTATACAAACATCTCAGCAAACCAAGCGCAAAAGTCGCGGCATTAAAACCAAAGAAAACGGGACTTGCTCACTTATTATTTGAGAAGCGCTGGCACCCATTTTTCTCTGCCGTATTAATCGGATTAATCGCACTTGCCGCTTGGCCATTAAGTGTTGCTACTGGTCGTGAGTTCGGACTTGGGATCACTGGCCCATCAGCCAATATCATGCAATTCCTTGTTACTGGCGACGGTAAATTTATTAACTGGGGCGTATTCTTAGTCTTAGGGATTTTTATTGGGTCATTCATCGGCGCTAAAGCAAGCAATGAATTTCGTGTTCGCGTACCGGATGCTACCACGATTCTACGCAGCGGACTCGGCGGTATTCTCATGGGCATCGGTGCAACCCTTGCGGGTGGCTGCTCTATCGGTAATGGCTTAGTCGAAACCGCCTTTTTCTCTTGGCAAGGTTGGGTCTCATTGCCATTGATGATTCTCGGCACTTGGGTGGCCGCCTACTTCACCATTATCCATCCACAACGTTTAAAATTAGCAAAAGCATCATAAGGAGTTTATATGATCGTTAAATTACCAACACTCGGCCTTGTTTGCCCATTTCCTCTCGTTGAAGCCAAGGAAGCTATGGCTAAGTTAAATAAAGGCGATGGCCTAGAAATTGAATTCGACTGCACACAAGCCACTGAAGCCATTCCCGCTTGGGCGGCTGAAGAAGGTTATGAAGTGACAAACTTCGAACAAATTGATGATGCGAAATGGTCAATTACGGTGATTAAATAATCAACAAATCTTTGTTCAAGAAAGAACTGTCTTTTTACCTTTTGGCTTGGTTACTTCCATAATCAAGCCATATAAAACAATGGGTTAAAAATTTGTATAAATTTAGTACAAAAAAAACTATAAATAGTCTTCCTTTATTATAAATTTCAGCTAGAATCTCCCGTCGGGCACAGGCAACATCTGTGCAACTTTTAGTCTCTACAGACTGTAATTATCATCATTTATATTAGAAGGAACCTACCTATGAAACTTTCTAAATTATTAACTGCAGTCTTTACTGTCTCTATGCTAGCTGCTTGTACATTAAGCAATGAAAGATGGTCAAATTTTGATAATCAATCAGCTAATATTAACCCACAAAAAAGTCATGCAGGTTTAGTATTTTTCCGTACTGATGCAGGTTCAAACTCCATTGCTGTAAATATTAAAGTAAACAATGAATACCTCGCATCTCTTCAAGTAGGTGGCTTTGCTAAAACTGAAATTTGTGCAAAACCCACCACAATTGAAGCATACTATGTTGAAATGAAGCCAGGAACAAACTTAAACGTAAATCTAGCGGAACAATCTATACGTTATTTCGCAATCGATACTTCAAATGCATCTAACCCTCAAATCGTAGAGGTTGATACAACATCTGCACAAAAAATATTAAAACAACTTAAACATCAGGCTCATACTATTTCTCGCATAAACAATGCAACTTGTCTTGGGAATTAAAGGATATAAAACTTATCTAAAACATATTAGCTTAAAATAAATAAACACTAAAAATCATTGATACCAAAAGAATCAGTAATTTTTTAGCTACGAGCCATATAAAAATCACCAGCAAGCAAGAAGATGGATGTCATCCTAAGTAACTTTAAATACTCATCATGTTTAAAGGCCTTAACTTATCCAATTGTACTATAGGTGAAAATTGTGGCTCGCCTCTCTCCTATTTATTATTGATATAAATACTAGTAAGAAATCAGCTATTTTCCTGCCACTAAAAATAAATATATTGATTGCTAAATAGTCAGAAAATTTACATATAATTTACATTAAAAGTATCCACACTGAACTAATTTGAGCTATAATCCCAAAACTGTCTTTTAAACTTACCGCGAAGAGTCCATTCTATGAAACTAACACGTAATAAAATTTTCTCATTACTCATGTTTGGCGCGCTGCAATCACAATTTGTATTTGCCGAAGACTTAGCCTCGATCCTACAACTCTCGCTTCAACAGGATCCTGTGTTAACTGAAGCGAATGCAAATACTGAGGGTGCTTACAATGATATGAAAGCATCAGAAGCAGGTCATTACCCAACCCTATCCTTAACGGGACAAAACGTATTAGCCCAACAACATACATCAAATAATTCTAAAATGCGTGATGATGTCGGCGTAAGATCCCGTTTAAATCTATATGCTTGGGGGGGAATTCAAGCAGCAGTTGAGCGAGATAAATCGAAAATGGAATATTTTCAATATAAATATTATGAAACACGGGAAGAACTCGCAAATACAATAAGTACGCTTTATTTAACCGCACTTCGCGCAAAAGAATCAATTGCAATTGCGAAAAAGAATATCCGTCGCCATGAAAAATTCTTAGCTGATTTAAAAGTAATCAATCAATATGATGAAGGTCGTCGTTCTGAAATTGCACAAGCCGAATCTCGCTATTTGCAAGCGCAATCAACAGAAGCAAACTTAGAAAAAACATTATCAATAAACTTAAGTAAATTGAGTAAATATACCTCTAAGAAACTCACAGAAAAAGATATTGTTGATCCATTTAATAAACAAAACTCAACTCAATTAATTGCTTTATTCGATAATGTGGAAGCTAATAATCACCCTAGTTTTAAAGCTCAAGAAGCTGAATATAATAGTGCCTTAGCAGATTCAGAAGCAACTAAAGCATCAAAATATCCTTCTATTAATTTGGAAGGTAGCGCCACTCGCCGAGATAGAAGTATTGCGTTAACGATGTCTTGGGATTTATATAATAAACCTGTAGACTATGCCACAGAAAAAAGCCGAGCCGTTGTACTGTCAGCTAAAGCTCGTTCACATGAGATGCTCAGAGATATTAAAGAACGTGCCGAAACCGCCAAAGTTGATATGAAACAAAGCGAACGTCGAGCTAAAATTGCGAAATCATTGATTGCAACCCAAACTCAAGTTGCCCAAGACTATGAGCAACAATTTTATATTTCAAATAGAACTTTATTAGAAGTATTAGACTCTTATGCAGAGTTAGCCTCAACTGAAACGAATTATGTAGAGGCTCAAAATGATTATCGTGATGCCGCAATCGCCTACTTACTTGCTAAAGCTAGTTTAGCAAAATGGGCAAAAGTGCCAGACTTCAATACAACTAATCATTTTTAAAGTTCCATCATTATTTTAAATAAATTTTATGAATTCAATTATCAAACATTTAGCCATAGCAACAAAACTACTTAATCAACCGGTTGCTGAAGAAGCGCTAGCCTCAAATGTTGCTAGAGATCGAAATTTAAATGCCAATATTCAATCTTTAAGTGAGGTTTTACGTAGTTACGGGTTCGAAAATCATATTTCTCGTCGAAAACTCTTAGAGATACCTTCGCTTGCAATGCCTGCTATCATTATTCTCAATAATGAGGAAGCTGCAGTTATTACAGACGTAAAAGGTCACGGAGAAGAACGCACTTACGTTATTCGCCAGGGTGATGCTCCAGCACATGAAATATCTCACAAAGATCTCGAGTCAAAGTATTTAGGCTTCTGTTGGTTTATAAAGCCTAAATTAACTGCAGATCATCGTTCAGAATTACCTGAATATCATTTACCCAAAGCCTGGTTTTGGAAGGTAATTGCTCGTTTTAAAAAATATTATTATCAAGTTATTCTCGCTTCCTTTTTAATTAATATTTTAGCGTTAATTAGCTCCTTATATGTAATGAATGTGTATGACCGCGTCATTCCTAATGAAGCCTATTCAACATTATGGGTATTGAGTATCGGTGTATTTCTCGCCATTCTCTTCGAGTTTATCGCTAAAATGATACGGTCCCATTTAACCGATATTGCAGGCAAAAAAGCAGATTTGATAATCAGTTCTGCACTATTCAGACGAGTAATGGCATTACGTCTGATTGAACGCCCGATTTCATCCGGTTCTTATGCTAATAATCTTAGAGATTTCGAAGCTGTACGTGAATTTATGACAAGTGCCAGCTTACTAGTATTGGTAGACGCGCCATTTTTATTATTATTCCTTTTTGTAATGTTTATTATTGGGGGAAAATTGGCAATCGTACCTGCGGTGATTTGTACTTTAGTATTAATTGTTTCTTTTGCTGTTCAGCCCGTTTTAGCAAAACGTATCAATGAGAGTATGAGAGAAAGTTCACAGCGGCAAGGTTTAGCTGTCGAAGCAGTGGAAGGCATTGAAACATTAAAAGTAAATAATGCAACGAACTGGGCCCAGCAACGTTGGGATCGATTAAATGCGTTAACCGCAACTAGTTCAATGAAAGTAAAGGAAATTAATGAGTTTGTGTCTAACCTTACAGTTGGATTACAGCAACTGAATACAGTGGGGTTAGTGCTCTTAGGGACCTACTTAATTCATGATGATGTCGTTGAAGCTCGAATTACAATGGGGGCCGTGATTGCCTCAGTTATTCTTTCTGGTCGAGCACTCTCATCATTGGGTCGAGTAGCTGGATTGGCTATTCGTTTCCAACAGGCAAAAAATGCGCTAAAAGGTGTCAATGCAATTGTTGAAAGACCTATTGAACGTAGCCCTGAACGTTCTTACGTTACACTGACCCAAGTACAAGGTCAGCTTACATTTAAAAATGTTGTATTTCAATACAATGAAGATACGCAACCGGCTATTGCCAATTTAAATTTAACGATTCGACCAGGCGAAAAAGTAGCTATTCTTGGACGAATTGGTAGCGGAAAAAGTACGTTATTAAAATTAGCTGGCGGCCTATATGAACCAACAGGCGGAAATATTTTGTTAGACGATGTTGATACTCGCCAAATTGATCCAAATTTCTTGCGAGATAAAGTGACATTACTCAATCAATCACCTCGTTTATTCCTTGGTACATTGCGTGAAAATTTAGATTTGGCTCGAATGGATGGATATTCTACTGATCAAGAATTACTTGCTGCATTACGAAATTTCCATCTCGATCAATTAGTCAGAAATCATCCAAAAGGATTAGATATGCCATTAGGAGAGGATGGGTTAGGTCTTTCTGGGGGACAAAAACAGATCGTTTCATTAGCTCGTTTAACTTTAAGACATCCTAGAGTGGTATTACTTGATGAGCCTACAACGGGATTAGATGAACAAACAGAACGCCAAGCCCTAAATGTTTTAGCTCAATGGGCAAGAGATAAAACCGTTGTTGTTGTGACACATCGACTACAAGTATTACCTATGGTAAACAGAGTAGTTGTTGTAGACAATGGTCGCGTAGTGATGGATGGACCACGTGATGCTGTGATTGCTAGATTACAAGAAAATGAGGCTCGTCATAATCAAGCCACACCAGCTCAGACTTCACCTAATGAAAATAATACGCCGAAAAATGCAGTTAAAAAACAAGAAGAGAAGAGTAAATAATATGTCAAATCAGCCACAAGAAAAAATTAATAAAGAAGATTTAAAGCTGATTAATGATTTAAGTGCAGCTTTACAATCCGAGAAACACACCGGTTATTTTGCAATTATTAGCCTGTTTTTGTCTTTCATGGTTGTTTTTATCATTTGGGCTTATTTCAGCCCGCTTGAAGAAGTGGCGCAAGGACAAGGACGCATAATCCCAAGTAGTCGTGAACAAATCGTACAAAGTCTAGATCCTGGTACTATTCAACAGATGTTAGTAAAAGAAGGTGATACTGTAGAGAAAGGACAAATTTTACTGAAACTAGATGATACTCGAAGTTCTGCAATTTTACGTGAAAGCAAAGCCAAAGTAGAACATTTAGAAGCAATGGTCGCACGTTTACAAGCTGAAGCATATAACACAAAACTGACCTTTCCTGAGGATATTTCTGATGAACTAAAAAAACGTGAAGAAGCTGCCTATGTCTCTCGCCGCCGAGCAATGGAGGAGCAAGTTTCAGGGCTACAGAAAAGTAAAGCAGCATTAGAGCAACAAATTGCAATTACAACGCCTATGGTAAAACGTGGAGTAATGTCACAAGTTGAACTATTAAGAATGCAACGAGATTCACATGATTTAGCCGTGCAAATTACTGAACGCCAAAATCGTTATACTACTGATGCAAGTAACGAATTGGTAAAAACGGAATCCGAGCTAGCGCAAGCCAAAGAGAATATGGCTATGCGAGCAGATCCTGTCGAACGTTCACAAATTCGAGCTCCAATGAAAGGGATTGTAAAGAATATCCGAATTAATACTATTGGCGGTGTTGTAAGTGCTGGACAAGATATTCTTGAAATTGTCCCTATTGAGGATAATTTATTAGTTGAAGCTTATATTAGACCTAACGATGTGGCATTTATTCGACCTGGATTACCTGCTGTAGTCAAGTTAACGGCTTACGATTATGCTATTTACGGTGGATTAGAGGGTAAAGTCACATTGATTAGTCCAGATACACTAAGCGATGAAAAACGTAATGCAAGTGAATTAAAACTAAATATGAATAACGTATATTATCGAATTTTAGTACAAACTTCAGGTAGCAATCTCGTCGACAAAAATGGTAACGAAATGCCAATTATTCCTGGAATGGTTGCGACAGTGGATGTCAAAACTGGTGAGAAAACTGTGTTTCAATATCTAACTAAACCGATTACACGAATGAAACAGGCATTAAGAGAGCGATAAATTTAAAAGTGATCTGCACCCCAAAAGTTGGACTCAACAAACCAACAATTGAGGTGCAGATTTTTTATGGGTAAACACTACACAAT
>NZ_JBTGNX010000017.1:0-25803 GCF_054332415.1 Haemophilus sp. SZY H56
TGGATTACTATAATCATCGACGGATTCAACTAAAATTAAAAGGACTGAGTCCGATACAATATCGAAAACAATCCTTTGAATAACAGTCTAACTTTTTGGGGTCAGATCAAAATCTCTGATGTTTTTGACCGCACTTTTTATTGTGATTTGTTATTAGGCTGCTGCGCGATTGCCTAATGTACCATCATCTTCCATTTCTTTAGCTACACCGACGACCTCAGCAATTTTATCCCCTTCTTTGAAGAAGACGAAACCACCATGTTCCATTTTGACCCAAGGCTCATCTTTAGTGAGTGGAAAAGTCGTAATGATTGTGACTTTGTCGCCATCTTTTGCATAATCATTAAAATCGATGACGCCATCATCATCAATGCGGTGCGCTTTACCAAAAGGGGCTTTACGTGTTAAGTAATGCAAATTGGTTGAGCAGTGGGCGATCATCCATTCTCCATTTGAAAGAATGAAATTAAAGGTGCCTTTTTCTGAGAGTGCTTTAGCAATATCTTGAATCGCGTTAAAAATTTCCATTTCAGACGGTTTACGACGGAAACGATTTTTCAAATATTCCGCCATATAACAAAATGCGGCTTCTGAATCAGTTGAACCAATAGGCTGACAGAAACTCTCAGACATGTCTGGTAATTCTTTTAAATTACCATTGTGAGCAAACACCCAGTTTTCGCCCCAGATTTCACGAATAAAGGGATGGGTGTTTTCAATGGTGACCCCTCCTTGTGTTGCTTTACGAATGTGGGCGATCACGTTCAGTGATTTAATATTGTATTGTTTTACACAATCCGCAATCGGGGATTGTGATGCTGCGTGGTTATCGCGAAAAATACGCACTCCACGACCTTCAAAAAAAGCAATACCGAAGCCATCCGAATGACAATCAGTAAGACCAGCACGACGACGGAAACCTTCAAAAGAAAAAACAATATCCGTCGGTGTATTACAATTCATTCCGAGTAATTGGCACATAAATTCCTACAACTTATTTTTATCATTTTATACCCTTATAATATGTGCTGATTTAACACCATAATACATTGAAATTCAAGAGAGGTAATAAAGGATTTTTAGACTAAAAAGTTACATAAAATAACCTTGAGCTTTTATACGCTAGAAAGGCATGACAGCTTAAGCCAGACTAACAATGTCATAATTTTGATAACGCATTAGTTTATCTATCTATTAGAATTAATTCTTGTCATTATTTCGAAACTAAAAACATATATTCAGGAATGACTATGTAAGAATTTACTTGAGTTAAAAGTGGAACTGGCGCATATTATTTCACTGTAAAAAACACCTTGAAAATTAATCGCACTTTGGTTTGAGATTTCCAAAGTGCGGTCAATTTTCAGTGATTATTTCAACTCGCCTCGTTCTACAATAATCCCAACATTACTGGCTTGAGCAACGGCTTTAGGTTTGCTTAATTTGAGGCGTAACCATGAAATACCAAAACGTTGTTGTAATTGATCTGCTACTTCATAAGCCACTCGCTCAATCAATAAAAATGGCTTAGCTTGCACATAATCTAAAATAAATTGGCTCACTTCGGCATAATTGAGACAGTATTGCACATTATCCGTTTCTGCGGCTTTTTGACAATCCCATGCCATTTCCAAATCAAAAACAAGCTTTTGTTTAATTTGTTGTTCCCAGTCATACACACCGATTTGTGCGAAGACCACTAATTCTTCAATAAAAATACGATCCATCTCTCATTCCTGTAAAAATATAGTGGGCTTATGCTATCAAGTTTGGTTAAAATAACGAACAAGTTTTTCAAATACAATCAAGATTGTGGAGCACAAAATGAGCCTATTTGCCCTTTTTTATATGATTTTTGCTTATTTACTGGGTTCGATTTCCAGTGCAATTTTGATTTGTAAGGTTGCAGGCTTGCCTGACCCGCGAAAAAATGGCTCTCATAACCCTGGTGCGACCAATGTATTACGTATTGGCGGACGTTGGGCGGCGCTTGCGGTATTAATTTGCGATATTTTAAAAGGGATGTTACCTGTTTGGGCGGGTTATTATTTAGGGCTTACGCAATTTGAATTAGGCATGGTTGCATTAGGGGCTTGCTTGGGGCACATCTTCCCTATTTTCTTTCAGTTTAAAGGCGGGAAAGGTGTAGCGACTGCATTCGGTGCCATAGCACCCATCTCTTGGGGCGTCGCCGGCTCAACACTAGGTACGTGGTTGTTAGTCTTCTTAATTAGTCGCTATTCTTCATTAAGTGCGGTTATCACTGCACTTCTCGTGCCATTTTATGTTTGGTGGCTTAAACCGGAATTTACCTTCCCCGTTGCCTTAGTTTGCTGTTTGCTGATTTATCGTCACCACGACAATATTCAGCGCTTATGGCGAGGCCAAGAAGATAAAATGTGGGGGAAATCCAAGAAGAAATAAATAAAAAAACCTGTCGATAATCGACAGGTTTTCTTTTTATCAAAATGGCTTAGAAATCTACCGCACTTTTAAGTTTTTTCAGTGCGTTCGCTTCAAGCTGACGAATACGTTCTGCAGACACATTATATTTTGCAGCAAGATCATGAAGTGTGGCTTTATCATCATCTAACCAACGTGCTTTGATAATATCTTGGCTACGTTCGTCAAGATTAGCTAAGGCTGTACCTAACTTTTCTGTAGCTTGTTCTTCAAAGTTTTCGCTTTCAAGTTCTGCCGCAAAGTTTGAGCTTTTATCTTCTAAATATAAAGAAGGTGCATAAGCTTCGTCATCATCGTCTGTTGGCAAATCAAAGCCTACATCGGCCCCTGTCATGCGGGATTCCATTTCGATGACATCTTCTTTTGACACGCCAAGCTCATTCGCCACCATATCCACTTCGTTTTCATTGAACCAACCTAAACGTTGTTTGGTTTTACGTAGGTTAAAGAACAATTTACGTTGTGCTTTCGTAGTAGCGACTTTCACAATACGCCAGTTGCGAAGGACATATTCATGGATTTCAGCTTTGATCCAATGCACCGCAAAAGATACAAGACGAACACCTACTTCCGGATTAAAACGTTTTACCGCTTTCATTAATCCGATATTACCTTCTTGAATTAAATCTGCTTGCGGTAATCCATAACCTGAATAACCACGCGCAACATGAATAACAAAACGTAAGTGTGATAAAACTAACTTTTTCGCTGCTTCAATATCACCGCCATAATACAAACGTTCTGCTAAGCTTTTTTCTTCCTCTGCAGTCAGCATCGGATATTCGTTTGCTGCTCGAATATAACCTTCGATGCTACCTTGAGGTACTAACATCATTTGAGTTTCTTTATTCATTCTTCTCCTCACAGCATGCGGAGCAACGCCCCGATTCATTACTTATTTGTTATTGTATAACAACTATTGTCATTATACCTCAATTTGTTTTATTTGACAGTTTTTAACGATTAAAAGTTCAAATTAATCACTAAAAATTTTCCAAATTAATTTAATGGCACAAGTGAATAAACTACATCCTCTGCCACAACCTTAAACAATAGATCAATATTAGGGTGTTTTCCAGGATTTTGTTTGGCATCTTCAACATGCTCTGCAAACCATTCAATGCCTTGCTGCGCTGAAGGGCGGTCTAATTTTCCATTAAATTTTTCAGCCAGTGCATTATAAAGACGAAGCGAGCCAAGTTTGCCTGGTGCAGCAGGAATATGATGAATCACGGTTTCACCGTTTAATACATCTAAACCCGTTAAATGATCAATGCTTGGTAAAGTCTCTAAAATGTCTTTAAAGTTCATGATTGCTTTCCTCTATAAATTAACTAATGGCTTGCTCTGAATTCATTTCGCCATTCGCGCCCATAAAGCGCACTTCTGGCTGTAAATACACACCAAATTTATCTGCCACGGTTTGACGGATATGATGTGCTAACTTAACCACATCATGCCCAGTGGCATTGCCTTTATTAATCAGCACTAAAGCTTGTTGTTGATGAATCGCTGCGCCACCGATTTGAAATCCTTTTAAATGGCATTGATCGATTAACCAACCTGCTGCCAGTTTCACTGAACCATCCGGTTGTGGAAAGTGCGGTAGATTTTCGACCTGTTTTTGGATTTTCGCAAATTGTTCTGCACTTACCACAGGATTTTTGAAGAAACTGCCCGCATTACCAAATTCTTTTGGATCGGGCAATTTGCTGCGGCGAATATGGCACACTTCATCAAACACTTGTTTTGCCGTTACAGTTTGAGGATCAAAATTCACTAATGAGCCATATTTTAAAATTGGTTGCCAATTTTTGGCTAATTTCAATCCAACCGCTGTAATCACATAACCTTGTGCATAGCGATGTTTGAAAATACTTTCACGATAACCAAATTCACATTCACTCGCCTGTAAACGGAATTGTTCGTCCGTGTTGAGATTCAATACATCCACGTAATCGCACACATCTTTAAATTCTACGCCATACGCGCCAATATTTTGAATCGGTGCTGAGCCGGCACAGCCGGGAATGAGTGCGAGATTTTCTAAGCCGTCAACCCCTTGTGAAAGCGACCATTCCACTAACTGATGCCAATTTTCGCCACCATTAACATGCAAATAATGGTAATTGCTATCTTCTGTATGTTGAATACCCGATAAACGGTTAACAATTACAACACCTTGGAAATCTTCTAAAAACAGCATATTGCTGCCTTGTCCTAAAAATAAGACAGGTAGATTTTCAGCTTGCGCTTTTTGCCAAGCTTGTTGGATTTGTTCAATCGATGTGGCTTCAATAATTTCACGCGCATTTGCTGGAATATTGAAGGTGTGAAACGGCTGTAAACTTTGCATTAACTTTCCTTAAAAAAGTGTGTGAGGAAGCGTGATTTTCACGATAGTACCGCCTTGCTCCCCTTTTGAAATACTGAACTGAGCATTTAATTGTCGACTGCGCTCAGTCATGATATTTAAACCATAATGTCCGTCTGGCTCGTCTAATGTAGGTATCCCTACGCCATTATCTTGTACGAGGATTTCGTATTCGCCCTCAGCATTAATATGGGCTTTTACTTCTATACGTGTGCCTTTGGAGTGTTTCATCGCATTTAACGTTGCTTCACGTACAATTTGCAGAACGTGCACTAATTCTTGTGGATTTAAACTTTGTGAGGGCAAACTACATTCTACGGTCATTTGCATCTTCGTTTGTGAGCGCAAACTTTCGATAACTTGTTCCAAGGCAACCTGTAAGTTGGCTTCTTGCACCGTTAAACGGAAGGTCGCCAATAATTCTCGTAATTGAGAATAACCATCTGATAAGGCTTGTTCAAATTCACCAATGATGGCAATGCTTTTCTCTTTTGATTCCTCGTCTTCTTTCTTCAAATTATGCTTTAACAGCGTTAATTGAATTTGTAAGAAAGACAGCACTTGTGCCAACGAGTCATGTAATTCCCTTGCAATGATTGACCGCTCTTCCATCAATAAGAGTTGCTCTTGCTGGCGTTGCGTTTTGTGTGAATACAAGGCTTTTGCCACCATTTGCCCTAAGTTTTTCATCATGCGAGGATCAGGGCAAGGCAAACCGGCTTGCCACGAGAGCACCGCTAAGTTTTCATTTTCAATGGAAAGCTCTTCGACTTGAAGTGATTGTTTAGGATCTTTTTGTCCAAAGGAAATTTCCCAATGTTCTGCACCTAGAATTTCTAACTCAATGTAGCGTAAATGTTCGCTAACACGAATATGATTGAGCACTTGACTGAGAATTTTATCATTAATCTTTGTTGGCGTAAGTAACTGAGAGCTTTGATAAAGTGTTGTTAAAGAGCGATTGGTTTGACGCAACTTTTGCGTTTGCTCATTTACCGCATCTTCTAAACGGGAATAAAGCCGCCCTAACTCTGATGACATTTGGGTAAACACTTTCGCCAAAACACCAAGCTCATTACCACTTTCTGTATCAAGCTGGATATGGTTAAACTGCCTCATTTGCACTTGCATACTGGCTTTCGTCATTAACTCTAGAGGCTTAACAACCTCTTTCTTTAAATACCAAATTACGTAAGAAACCATCACAACAATCAGCAACATAGAGAAGCAAAGTACTGAAACCGCAATGATCCATTTTTGTTCCGAAAAACGTTGAAGCTCTAAAACAAAATCGTCCACATCTTGCACATAACTTTTTAATTCTGCATAGTATTTTTCTACCTGTTGTAAATGAGCAAGATCAGACATCATCACCCAACGTTTAAGAATTTTCTGATAGGATTCTTGCACTTCAGAAGGCACAAACAATTGTTGTTGTACATTGCGTAAGGCCTTAGCATTGAGACTATGTTGGTAGCGCACTAAATTCTGTTCAACCGTATCTGGCGACCGCTCCATTTCCGTCAATATGCGATAACTTTGCATACGTAGAGAACCGGAAATATTAATGGCTTCCGCGTCCGATTTATTACTGGCCATCACGATCAAACTCAATGAGCTAATAATGCCCATGAAGATAATGACAACAAATAAATATTTAGCAATACGGGTAGAAACTGAACGTTTAGCGTACACGGTAATTCTTTAAAACAGGGGAAAAATGCCCATAGTTTAGCACAAAGTGCGGTTGAAATTGGCTGATTTTTCATAAATAAAAAAACATCGGTTTTAACCCCGATGTTTTCAAAAACTTGATTTTTTTTGACTGCACTTAGCTCAATTCTTTGCCTTTTAATTCGGGCACTAAGAAGACTGTCGCTACCATGTCGATGACATAAATCACCGCCAAGAAAGCAATCGCAATGCTGAATGAATACGCAGAGACAATCGCTCCGACAACAACCGGTCCGAAACCACCTACGGCACGACCTAAGTTAAACAACACATTTTGTGCCGTTGCACGTGCTTCTGTCGGATAAGCTTCTGCCATTAATGCGCCATAACCGCCCATCATGCCGTTCACAAACATCCCCAAGAATGCACCGGCCACCAACATAGCGGTTGGTTCGGTTAATTGAGAGTAAGTGATAATGCTGATCACCGCACCAAGTTGGAACAATAAGAAACTTGGTTTACGCCCGATTCTATCGGCTAGACGACCAAAAATCCAAATCCCTGCCATCATGCCGCATACCGTAACAGCCGTCCATAAACCTGATTTTGTTAAACTAAAACCAAGTTGTTTAGATAAGAAGTTTGGCATCCAAATCATAATACCGTAGTAACCGAAGTTTTGTACGGAAGTTAACACCACCACACCAAGGCTCACTTTTGTGGTTGCTTTATCTTTCACTAAGAGTTTGAAAGATTCCAGTTTAGATATTTTTTGGGTTGAAAGTTCAGTCTGTTTTTGCGAAAAAATTTCAGGTTCATGTAAGCGTACTCGTAAATACCAAGCAACAAATGCAGGGAAAATACCAACAACGAACATGCCACGCCAGCCGATATGTGGAAGCAATACAGGGGTGAGTAATGCCGCCGCTAACACACCAACTTGCCAACCTAACGCCACATAAGACGCGGCTTTTGCACGGTGTTTTGCGGGCCAAGCTTCAATAGCTAATGCCATACCGATACCAAATTCACCACCCAAACCGATCCCCGCGATGGTGCGATAAATTAATAAATCCCAATAGCCTTGTGCGATTGCACATAAACCGGTAAATACGGCGAAGAGGACGATTGTCCAAGTTAGTACACGTACACGCCCATAACGATCGCTTAATGCACCAAATACAATACCACCCACCACAGCACCAATAAGAGTCCAGGTAACTAATGAGCCAGATTGTGCGGGAGTTAAATTAAGATCGGCCGAAATGGCACTAAGCATAAATCCAAGAATAAGAAGATCGAATCCATCCATCGCGTAGCCGACAGCTGATCCAACCAAGGCTTTCCAGCCATATTGATTGACGTTTGTCATGATTGAGATTCCTTTTGCTACTCACGGGTAGCGTTTAAAGTGAAATGATGAGGGAAGAAATTTTCCGATGCGTAGTTTAGAGAAATTGACGGAATTTTGCAAGAATGAGAAAAACAAAGTGCGGTTGATTTTATTCAAGTTTTTATTTTTTCAATAAAATTCGAATTAATAAGGCAATGGCTGCCGCATCATCGACTAAACCTAATGGGCCAAGCACCGCTTCAGGCAAAATATCAATGGGACTGAACAGATAAATCAGAATGATGGCGATTTTGATTAACTTCGTTTTATTCATAGTCATTGGACGAAAAGAAAAAGATCAGGTAAATTCTACAACTTATCCGAATGGTGAATCATCACAAAACGTTCCCAAAGCTGCTCTTCGCTTTCTTGATGCTCAGGATCTGGCTTGATGCAGTTGGTAATCGGGCAAACTTTTTGGCAGGTTGGCGTGTCATAATGACCAACACATTCCGTACAAAGTACAGGATCGATCACATAGATCTCCTCGCCGATTGAAATTGCTTCATTCGGACATTCGAGGAGACACATATCGCAGTTTGTGCATTTATTTGTGATCAGTAACGCCATACCATTCCTTTATATGAGAAAGCGGCGAATTATAGCCGACAAAAGCAAAATTGACAAAATTTAAACAGGATTTTTATGAAAAAACAGGTTTCCACTCTTTCCCTTATTGCCCTTGCTGCATTTAGCATTTGGCAATATTTTACTGAACACAAAAAAGATACAAAACCAGCCCCAACAACCACACAACAACAAAGCCAAAGTGCGATCAAAAATACCAAAGATTTTGGGAATTATGATGTCATCATGCGTGATGATGCTATTGGGCAAAATAAAAATGCCCCAGTTGATTACTATATGTTGGCCTTATCTTGGTCGCCGGCATTCTGTGAAAAACAACGTGCGCAATATGGCAATAATTTACCTGATTCAGCGCAATATCAATGTAGTACAAAAAATCAATTTGGCTGGGTAGTGCATGGATTATGGCCGCAAAATGCGAATGCACGCTCTGTTACGGATCACCCTCGTTTTTGTAATGGTGATTTATCGCCACTTCCAATTGAAACGTTCGAGCCTTACCTTTCAATCTCGCCAGGCGCAAAATTGTTGCAAGGCGAATGGGAAAAACACGGTAGCTGTGCGTTTGATTCAGCAGAAGCTTATTTCAAACAAGAGAAAGCATTATTTGAATCGCTTTCTTTGCCAAACGAACAATTAAGCCGTAAAGAATTATTTCAATGGATGAAGCAAAATAATCCGCAATTAAAAGGCGCTTATTTAGGGGCGAGCCATAACGAATTATTTATTTGCTACGATCGCCGATGGCAAGTAATCGATTGCCCTAAATAAGCATAATTCACTTTTTTATTTGATCTACATCGTTACAACCTAGTAAGAACTAGGTATAATGTCCCCGTTTAATTTTAACTAACCCAAGAGGAAAGCTTATGTCAGTAATCAAAATGACCGACTTAGATTTAAAAGGTAAACGTGTATTTATTCGCGCAGACTTAAACGTACCGGTAAAAGATGGCAAAGTGACATCTGATGCGCGTATTCGTGCGACTATCCCGACGTTAAAACTGGCTTTAGAGAAAGGCGCAAAAGTGATGGTTACCTCTCACTTAGGTCGTCCAACTGAAGGCGAATTCAAACCTGAAGATTCTTTACAACCGGTTGTTGATTACTTAAAAGACGCAGGTTTCAATGTGCGTTTAGTGCAAGACTACTTAAACGGTGTGGATGTTAAAGAAGGCGAAATCGTTGTTTTAGAAAACGTTCGCGTGAACAAAGGTGAGAAGAAAAACGATCCTGAATTAGGTAAAAAATATGCCGCACTTTGTGATGTATTCGTGATGGATGCATTCGGTACGGCTCACCGTGCGCAAGCATCAACTTACGGCGTAGCAGAGTTTGCACCGGTTGCTTGTGCAGGTCCATTATTAGCGGCTGAGTTAGATGCATTAGGTAAAGCACTAAAAGAACCTGCTCGTCCAATGGTCGCGATCGTAGGCGGTTCTAAAGTTTCCACTAAATTAGAAGTATTAAATTCTCTTTCAAAAATTGCTGACCAAATTATCGTGGGTGGTGGTATTGCAAATACGTTCATTGCAGCAGCGGGCCACAATGTGGGTAAATCATTATATGAAGCAGATTTAATCCCTGTAGCAAAAGAATTAGCCGCAAGCACAGATATTCCTGTTCCGGTTGATGTACGTGTTGGTACTGAATTCTCTGAAACTGCACCTGCAACAGAAAAATCAGTGACTGAAGTAAAAGATGACGAATCTATCTTCGATATCGGTGATAAATCTGCTAAACAATTAGCTGAAATCATCAAAAATGCAAAAACCGTTTTATGGAATGGCCCAGTTGGCGTGTTTGAATTCCCTAACTTCCGTAAAGGGACTGAAATCATTTCTCACGCGATTGCAAACAGCGATGCATTCTCTATCGCAGGTGGCGGTGATACTTTAGCAGCTATCGATTTATTCGGTATTGCAGATAAAATCTCTTATATCTCTACCGGTGGCGGTGCATTCTTAGAATTCGTTGAAGGTAAAGTATTACCAGCAGTAGAAATTCTTGAAAAACGTGCGAACGGTTAATTAAATGGCTTCTATCCCCTCTGCACAGAGGGGATAAATATTGATTTTTCAAACGGAGGAATGAATCCTCCAAAACAAAAGGAAACACAACTATGGCTAAATTATTAGATATCGTAAAACCAGGTGTAGTAACAGGTGAAGATGTACAAAAAATCTTTGCTTATGCCAAAGCAAACAACTTCGCAATCCCTGCAGTGAACTGCGTGGGCTCTGACTCCGTAAATGCGGTATTGGAAACCGCTGCACGTGTAAAAGCGCCAGTAATTATCCAATTCTCAAACGGTGGTGCAGCTTTCTACGCAGGTAAAGGTATCAAACCAACCACCGGGGCACGTCCAGATGTTTTAGGTGCGATCGCAGGTGCGAAACACGTTCATACTTTAGCCAAAGAATATGGTGTACCCGTTATTCTTCATACTGACCACGCGGCGAAAAAATTACTTCCATGGATCGATGGCTTACTTGAAGCGGGTGAGAAACACTTTGCAGAAACTGGTCGTCCATTATTCTCTTCTCACATGCTTGACTTATCTGAAGAGCCAATGGAAGAAAACATGGCAATCTGCCGTGAATACCTTGCTCGTATGGACAAGTTAGGTATGACCCTTGAAATCGAAATCGGTATTACCGGTGGTGAAGAAGATGGCGTAGATAACTCAGATGTCGATGAATCTCGTTTATATACTCAACCATCTGATGTGCTTTATGTTTACGACCAATTAAACCCTGTAAGCCCTAACTTTACCGTTGCAGCAGCATTCGGTAACGTACACGGTGTTTACAAACCAGGTAACGTAAAATTAAAACCATCTATTTTAGGTGCATCACAAGAGTTCGTTGCAAAAGAACGCAACCTTCCTGCTAAACCAATTAACTTCGTTTTCCACGGTGGTTCGGGTTCTAGTCGCGAAGAAATCCGTGAAGCAATTAGTTATGGTGCAATCAAAATGAACATTGATACAGATACTCAATGGGCATCTTGGAATGGTATTTTGAACTTCTATAAAGCAAATGAAGCTTATCTTCAAGGTCAATTAGGTAACCCAGAAGGCCCAGATGCGCCAAACAAAAAATACTACGATCCACGTGTTTGGTTACGTAAAATGGAAGAATCTATGTCTAAACGCTTAGAACAATCTTTCGAAGACTTAAACTGCGTTGATGTTTTATAATCCTGTAAATTATATTTAAATATTAAGGCTAAATTCTAATAGAATTTAGCCTTTTATTTTAATTTAGGAATTAATCTTCGAATTTATTAAATATCAGTAATGGATTAACGCTTCTATATTGAATTCTACTAACTAATACACAATATTATTTTTATCATGTCTTTATTTTTATTGTTTAACAGAAAATAAATTTAATGGAACCTATAAAGATAGCTTGATTATAGCAAGTATTTTATTGATTCTTTTATTTTTAAATATAGTTTCTTAACACAAGGAGATGAGGCTATGGGTAGGTTCTAAGAAGTGCTTGCATCAAATTGAGAATTAAATACTTATGCTCATTATTTAATTGAAGGAAACTCTCTAAACCTTGTTTTTCAATAAGTGATTGTGCATTTAAAGTGGTATTACTTGCCCCGGTCTTTAACCATTCTGCAGAAACATTTAACCAATCGGCAAGTACTTGGATTTTGTCAAAAGAAGGGATTGATTGACCATTTAGCCATTTATAAATTGCTTGGGGTGTGACAGACCCTGAAACATAACGTAAGTTAAATTCCCTCTCAATGTTTGATACTTTAAATGTACCGTAAGAAGCGGCTTCAAGAGCAACTCGTAACCGTTGGCTAAAAAGTGCTTTTTCATCAAATATTTTCTGCATTTAATAATTATAACGATAACCCAAATAATAAATTCACCAAATGATTTTTAAATTAACAACTGGACAGTTGAGATATAGAGTCTAGTTTCCTATTAGAATTAAAGTTAATCTTTCTAACTAAGAAAAAATGAGGAAATCGTTATGTTAAAACAATTAAATAATGTTGCTATTTTAGGATTATCAGCCTTAGCTGTCGCTTGTGGTTCTGGTGGTGGTTCTGGTACTGCACAAACACCAGATGGTACAAAATTTGATTTAAATAATAGTGACAAAGGACTAACTGGCGGTAATACGATGGATGGAACACTAATTGGTTATAACCAAAATCATTCATTTTACGGTGTGTGGGTGAATCACGATAAAACTCGCCAAGAAATTCGTTATCAAGGTACAGTAACACCAACTTCAAGTATTCCAAAAGGCTCTGCAACTTATACGGGGCATGCAGTGCGTGCAAGAGATAGTATCATTGCTCAAAATATTAATGGCGTACAAGCAGATGGAAAAACCACTCTTAATGTAAATTTTGATACTAAAAAAGTTGATGGAAAAATTGAGATGCCACTTGCTCGTGATATTACTCTGCATGAAACTAGTTTAAATGGTAATAGTTTTAGTGGTAAAGCTAGTGTATTCTTGAATGACGGTGGTAAATATACAGGTGCATTATATGGGCCAAATGCCGAAGAAGCTGCTGGTATTGTAACTTTTGATAATAATTCAGCATTAAATACTTCTTTTGGTGGCTATCGTTAATTTATTTTTATATGTTAATAGGCGGGTTATTCCGCCTATTTTATTAGGTGTAATATGAAAAAAGCGTTATTTTGGCTATTCTACTCATCTTTTTCATTTTCTGCGACTGCTCACACATTATCGTTACCAGATATAACATATCTTCAAAGTAATCCTAAAATGATTGAAAAACTATTATCCGAAAATATATATTCTTTATCTGGAAAAGAACTGGCCCGATTAATAGATCTGTATCAATATAATCCTCATTTCAATAAACATTTAGCTCAATTTGCACAAGGGCGTATTGCCTTTTTAGAACAAGATTATTACGAAGCAATTCGGCTTTATCGACAAGTCTTATCGGAAAACCCAGAATTAAACCCAGTTAGAATCGAGTTAGCGATTGCATTATTTCATCAAAGGCAAGATAGTGCAGCAAGAACTCAATTTGAAAAAGCAAAAGTGGAAAAAGATCTACCTGATGGTTCGTTGTTGGTTATTAATAATTATCTGCAAGCATTAGATAAGAGACAAAGTTGGGAGATAGATTTTGCAGCTCATTATATCCGAGATAAAAATGTCAACCATGCAGCAAATGTCAATTATGTGCCATTGTCTAATCGTGCAGTACTGACCAAATCCCCAAAAATGTTGCCACAATCAGCCCATGGAGTTGGATATTTTTTCTCGGTTTCTCGAGATTTGAATTTATTCGATTCTCACTATTTTTTATTCGGCAATCGAGCTTGGGGTAAAGAGTATTGGGATAATCATGAATATGATGATATTTTAAACCGCACTTTTTTAGGTTATGCCTATAAAAATGCATCTCATATAATAAAAGTGAAACCTTTTTATGAGCGTCGTTGGTATGGCAACCATCGTTATCGCTGGAATAATGGTGTGCAAGTTGAATATGATTTTCACTTTAATCCACATTGGCAACTATCTTATTCTGCTGAATTTGAAAAACAACATTATTTTATTGAAAAAGAGCTTAATGGACATCTAACACAGCTTACATCAACCTTAATTTTTCAGCCAAACACTCGACAATTTTTCTATATTGGAGGTGACTGGATAAATGAAAAAACTCAAGTAAGGCAATATGGTTCTAAAAGCAAAGGCCTACGTTTAGGTTGGGGACAAGACTGGGGAAAAGGAATATCTTCACAAATAGCCGTGTCATTTATTAAACGAAATTATAAAGATGTTGCTAAATTAGGTAATTTAGATATTTTCTCCTTTAATAAAAACCGTAAAGATCATATTTATTCTCTAAATTTATTAGTTTGGAAACGAGATTGGCATTTGGAGGGAATTACACCTAAACTACAGTTTATTTGGAAAAAGCAAATAAGTAACATTCCTCAAATGTATTCTTATCAACAGAAGAATATTAATCTGATTTTTGAAAAGAGTTTTTAGTAAAACATCTTAATAAAAATAAGGTAAAAGTTTATACCAGATAATTAACTGGCTTTCATGAATAATTTCTATTGCTATTTAAGTACTACCTACAATCATTTATCTGGAGAGACAATGGAGGAATCTCCCTCTAAACGCTTAGAACAATCTTTCGAAGACTTAAACTGCGTTGATGTTTTATAATCCATAAAAATAGACTAAAATAAGACCGCACTTTCTAGTGCGGTTTTTTAATGTAATCTCCCCCAAAATATCGGCCATTATCTATGTACATAACAAAACAAAATTGGTTACCCACCATCATAAATTTTGCGGTAACACTATTCTTTCTTTCTATTTTTATTGTCAAGGGTGGGTATAATGCAGCACCAGTTTTACTGATGTTAATCAGTTTAGGTTATGGCATTTATAGTTTAATCAAGAGAACACTATTAAACTTATCAAAAGTGGACAAATGGTTAATTTATAGTTACCTTTTTTATTTCTTTACATTTATTTTTTCCCTCTTCATTCATGGAGGGAAAATGCGCGATATCGATACGGCAAGTCGAGTAGTTTTCTTAATTCCTATCTTGTTTTTATTGTTAAAATACCCAATCAAAACTTGCGTTTTGAATTATGCGATTCCTCTTGGTGGAATGAGTTCCACCTGTGTTGCACTTTATGATAAATTTATGTTGAATTTACGCCCAGAGCAAAATCCTCGAATTATGCATATTCAAGGTGGTGACATTTCTATGTCATTAGGTATTTTTAGCCTAGTTATTGCCCTCTATGCCCATCAGAAAAAAGACATAAAATTAACCGCTCTTAGTGTTATTGGTGGTTTATGTGGCATCATAGGAAGTTTACTTTCCACTGCTCGTGGAGGATGGGTGACATTACCTATCTTACTTATTGTTATCCTTTATATCTATCGCCATTCTCTTTCGAAACGTTTTTTCCTGACTTTCTTTGGAATCATTGCCGTAGCAAGCGTTGGCATTAGCCAAATGCCCAATAACCGAATTATGGAACGGATTGACGTTGCACGAAAAGATATCCAACTTTACTTGGATAATAATGATGGCAATACTTCTCTAGGTGCGCGTTTTGAAATGTGGAAAAGTGCACTTGAAATGGCAAAAGAAAAGCCTTTATTTGGCTGGGGCATTCAAGGGGCGACAGAAAAGCGTAAGTTAGATACGAAAGAAAAAATTGTCACGGGTGACATTGGACAATTTACGCATGCCCATAATCAATATTTAGACGACCTCTCAAAACGAGGAATAGTTGGGTTGCTCGCCTTACTTGCTGTTTTATTTATCCCTCTACGTACCTTTATGAAAAACCTGAAAACAGCAAATAATGAGATCAAGCTAATTGCAACGTTAGGCGTTGCCCATATTTTATCTGTGATGATCTATGGCTTAAGCCAAGGTTTCTTGGTACATAATTCAGGTACTATTTTTTACTTTTTCTTAACGATTGTGTTTTATACCGCAATAAGAACACGGCAAAAGGCAGAATAATGAAAATTTTAGTCATTCGTAACGATAAACTGGGGGATTTTGTTCAGGCGTTTCCGGCTTTTGCGATGTTGAAAGCCTCAAATCCCGAGCTAAAACTGACCGCACTTGTGCCAGCTTATACGGCCCCATTAGCTCAAATTTGCCCCTATTTAGATAATGTCATCATTGATAATGCCAAGAACGACAAAGCGGATGTTAATCGTCTTGTTAAAGAAATCAAAGAGCAGCAATTTGATGGCATGATTAGCTTCTTTTCCAATACTCATAACGGTAAATTAGCATGGAAAAGTGGAATTCCTTATCGTCTTGCACCCGCAACAAAATGGGTGCAAATCCTTTATAACCATCGTTTAACACAACGCCGTTCACGCTCAGAAAAATCTGAAGCAGAATACAATCAAGATTTGGTTCGGGCGTTCTTAAAAAAACACCATATGCCGATTGTGGAACCCAAACCACCTTACCTTTCACTTCCTGAAAGTGCGGTTAAAAATCAACGTGTTTTTCTTCAAGAACAATTAGGCTTATCGGGAGACAAAAAATGGGTGTTTGTGCATAGCGGAACAGGTGGTTCAGCAACAAGTCTCTCATTGTCACAATATGCTCAATTGATACAAAGCTTGTTAAGCGAATTTGATTGCCAGATTATCTTAACGGCAGGACCGGGTGAAAGTGAAAAGGCCCATGAGCTAGCAGCAAAAATCGATAACCCAAATGTGGTTGTGTACGATAAGAATAAAGGATTAGTGGATTTTGCACACTCACTGGCTTGTGCGGATTTATTCATTGCAGGCTCTACTGGACCATTGCATTTAAGCAGTGCATTCAATGTGCCAACGATCGGATTCTATCCAAATAGTCGGTCATCTCAGCCTCGTCGTTGGAAACCGATTAACGATGCAGACAAACACATTGCTTTCTGCCCGCCAAAAGGGAAAGAGGAAATGAATTTAGGTTTAATTTCTATTGATGATGCCTTAGTGGAGATTATCCCCTTCGTGCGGAAGATGTGGCAAGCGAGCAATTGAGTTTAAGCATAACTGCACTATCCAACCTATCGCGGCGGCAAAAACAACGGTACCAATTCCGACTGTGCCGCCGAGAATATAACCTAATACACAAACCGACACTTCAAGACTTGTTCTCACAATCCCCACTTTTAAATGAAATCGTTGACAAAGCCCCACCATTAAACCATCCCGCGGGCCTGCCCCCTGATGACAGGTTAAATACAATGCCGTCCCTAATCCATAAAGCAAAAGCCCAATTCCATCGAATAAAATTCGGCTAAAAAGTGCGGTTGGTTCTGGCACAATTTTCGTGGTTAAGCCAAGGAAAAAGGCAATCACAATAATATTTAGAATGGTGCCAAGCCCAAGCCTTAATTTGAAGGGAATCCAAGCTAACATTACCAAACAGCTAATCCAAAATGATGACCAACCGATACTCACCTTAGCTTGTAATGCCACACCTTGAGAAAGCACGGTCCAAGGTGAAGAGCCCAAATTAGCGAGCACAATTAAGCCATCTCCAATGCCCAGTATTGCCAATGCAAATAAGAGCATCGACATGGTTTTACCTTCGACTGACCATAGCGATTTGGCTGCCCAACTGGTGTGGGGAATCACCCGTGCTTTTTTCATATTATTCCTGTTTATGTTTAACGCCAACATCATAATGGGAAATCCGATAAAACCCAAACATTTTAACGTCATATGATATAACCGAATTGACTGATAAATATCATAAATGTGATGCGGATCACATTGTCAAAATTGTCATTACTCATTCACTGACTTAAAATAAGCTACCCTTTTTAATCAGGACATTATTATGCTTGCATCTCTTCAAGATATTTTGGATACCGTAAAATCCAACACGCTCACCTATCAACAAAAACTCATGTGTTTAGGCAATATTGCCGAGCGATTATTTGATCCTCGTGAATTATTAGGCTATACGGATGAAGAATGGCAATTCCTTCAAAATCAAATGATCTGTGATTTAAACGAAGGCTATGCGATTTATCGTCCTCGCTATATTTTGCCGGATTACAATGTGTATATTAAAAAAGGCTGTGAATTCCTTGAATTGCCCGCACCAAAAGATCTTGATGAAGCATTAGATGGCTTATTGATTTTATATTCCCACGTGCCATCAATTACCACATTCCCGGTTTACATTGGGCGATTAGACATGCTACTTGACCCGTTTATTACCGATGAAGAACAAGACTACATCAAAATTAAACGTTTCTTAAATCATGTGGATAAAACCGTGCCAGATTCATTCTGTCATGCCAATATTGGGCCTTATGACACCAAAGCAGGGCGTTTGATTTTAAAAGCGGTGATTGAGTTGGAAGCACCAACACCAAATATGACCATTCGTTACGATAAGAGTAAAACAAGTCGTGAATTTGCAGAATTAGCAGCAAAAGCCTGCTTATTGGTTTCTAAACCGTCTTTTGCCAACGATGCTTACTACATTTCTGACTTAGGCGAACAATATGGTATTGCAAGCTGCTACAACGCACTTCCTGAATGTGGTGGGGCTTATACCCTCACTCGTTTGCGCTTAGGGACTATCGCGCGCGCCTGTAAAACCGTGGATGAAATGGTCAATGAACTTTTACCTCGTGTTGCAAAATGCGCGCTATCCACTATGGATAAACGTCATAAATTTGTAGTAGAAGAAAGCAACTTCTTCAATACCTCATTCCTCGAAAAAGAAGGTTTTATCAAACGGACTAATTTTACAGGGATGTTTGCTATTGTTGGTCTCGCTGATGCAGCAAATCATTTATTGCAACAAGAAGGCTTAAACGAAACCTTTGGTAAAAGCCAACGCGGTGATGAAATTGCAACCTTGATTATGGATAAATTAAAAGAAGTCACGGATAACCATGAAGGCGTGTATGCTGAACGCACGGGCAACCGTTATTTATTACATGCGCAAGTGGGTGCAAGCAATCATGAAGAAGATAAACGTAATGCGCCTGCGCATCGTATTCGTGTGGGTGAAGAACCAACATTATTAGCTCATTTAAAACAATCAGCGCCATTCCATAAGTACTTCCCATCAGGTACGGGAGATTTGTTTGCCTTTGACCAAACCTATGTGGATCATTTAGATGCCGTCGTTGATATTATCGATGGCTCATTTGCTCAAGGTTACCGCTACATCACCACTTACCTTAAAAACACCGATTTGATTCGTGTAACGGGTTATTTGGTGAAGAAAAGCGAAGTGGAAAAATACCGTAAAGGTGAAGTAGCATTGCGTGATACTACTTGGTATGGTTCGGGTACCGATGATTGTGCACAAGTCTTTGACCGTCAATTACGCGATGAACAAGATGTAAGAGCAAGCTAGAAAAAAAGTGCGGTTGAAAAATTCTCTGTTTTTTAACCGCACTTATCTTTTTTCTGCCTTTTCTAAAATTGCTTTGTGCTCTCGAATCAATGCCATAAACGGCTGCCCAAAGCGTTCCAATTTGATCGCACCCACCCCATTAATTTGTAACATCTCAATATTACTTGTTGGCATATATTGCGCCATTTCCTGTAACGTTGCATCGTTAAAGACAATATAAGGTGGAATATTTTCTTTATCCGCAAGTTGCTTCCTTAAGAAACGCAAACGAGCAAACAGATCTTTATCGTAATTTACTACCGTATTTTTATGAGACGTATGCACAATTTTATTAATGGATGAAATGCGTGGCATCGCTAATTCAAGCGGCACTTCGCCTTTTAAAACAGGGCGAGCACTTTCTGTGAGCTGAAGCGTGGCACTATTAAACTCACCAAGCACTTGTTGAATAAAACCAAGATGAATCAGTTGGCGAATGACAGATTGCCAATGTTCTTTGCTTTTATCTTTACCAATGCCATAAACACTTAACTTATCATGTTGGCGTTCTACAATTTTTTGATTATGCATCCCTCGCAATACCGCAATCACATATTGCACACCGAAACGTTGCCCCACACGATAAATCGTCGACATCACTTTTTGCGCATCAATTAAGCCATCATATTTCTTTGGCGGGTCAAGACAAATATCGCAGTTTTGACAAGGTGTTTGACGATATTCACCAAAATAATTGAGTAATACCAAGCGGCGACAAGTTTGACTTTCGGCAAATTCACCAATGGCTTCCAATTTATGTTGTTCAATTTGACGTTGTGGCGTCTCTGGCTTTTCAAGCAAAATTTTCTGTAACCACGCATAATCAGCCGGTTCGTAGAAAAGCACCGCTTCCGCTGGTAAATCATCTCGTCCCGCACGACCAGTTTCTTGGTAATATGATTCAATGCTTCTCGGCAAATCAAAATGGGCGACAAAACGTACGTTAGATTTATTAATCCCCATGCCAAACGCAATCGTCGCAACCACAACTTGAACATTGTCTCGTTGGAAATCTTGCTGGACTCGTTCACGCAGTGCGGTTTCCATTCCCGCATGATACGCCGCAGCCGACACGCCTTTATTTCTCAAAGTTTCGGCTATACGTTCTACTTTCGAACGACTATTACAATATACAATGCCGCTTTTGCCTTTTTGAGCTAAAACAAAACGCGTAAGCTGCTCCATCGGCTTAAACTTTTCTTCCAACGTATAACGAATATTTGGGCGATCAAAACTGCCTATGTATTTGTGAGGATTATCCAATTTAAGATGAGTGAGAATATCCTGTCTTGTCGCGTAATCCGCTGTCGCCGTTAATGCCATAATTGGCGCATTTGGAAACGCTGCTTTTAAGCTACCAAGTTGGGTATATTCAGGGCGAAAATCATGCCCCCACTGTGAAATACAATGCGCTTCATCAATAGCAATAAAGGAAATTTGAGCATAAGAAATCAGCTGAAAAAAGCTGTTTGTCATCACTTTTTCAGGCGAAACATATAATAATTTTAATTGACCTGAAATCAGCTTATTTTCAACTTGCTGTTGTTGTTCTGGCGTCTGACTAGAGTTTAGAAAATCCGCTTCAATGCCGTTTGCTTGGAGTTGATCCACCTGATCTTTCATCAAAGAAATCAAAGGCGAAATCACTAATGTGAGACCGGGAAAACAAAGTGCTGGAATTTGATAACACAGGGATTTGCCATTTCCTGTGGCCATCACCACTAAGGCATCCTGACCGCTTAACGCAGCATGAATCACTTCTTCCTGCCCTTTGCGGAAAGATTGGTAACCAAAAACAGACCGTAACGTATGAAGTGCGGTCGTTTTTAAGTCTGTTTTTTGCGGGGCATATTCCGCGAGTTCGGCCATTAGAATGTTACCGTTTCTCCGTGAGCGGCAACCGCCTCGGTTAAACAATCCCAAAAGCGTTTACCATCATTTGCTACCCAATCATTGTTTTTATAGGCAAAATGAAATCCACCCAAGCGGCTCGCAAGCCAAAGCTCAAGAAGGGGTTCTTGCTTATTAATCACGATTTGTGAGCGGTCATCAAATGTGATCGTGAATACCGAACCCTGCGTTTCGCAATCCACATCACAACCTTGATTCTCTAACGCTTCTTCAATTTTTTGCCAAACCTGTTCAATATTTTGGTGAAATTCTGCAACATTCATAAAATTTTCCGATTAAATCTGATAGAATGCCGTGAATTATAAAGCCTTTCGCCTCGTTGGCAAAGGTAGATTTTACTGATTAGAGAGATTGAAAAATGAAAAAATTACTTTCTATTTTGTTATTAAGTGCATTCTGCACCTTAGCTACAGGTTGCGGTGTAAAAGGGCCATTATATTTTCCTGAAAAAGAACAGCCGCAAAACACACAAAAAACACAATAAAAACTGACCGCACTTAAAGGATTCGTCATGGATTTTTTCCAATATAAAAACGAGCAACTTTATGTTGAAGATTTGCCCGTCAAACAACTCGCTGAAGAATTCGGCACACCGCTTTATATTTATTCTCGTGCAACACTTGAACGCCATTGGCACGCCTTTGACTCAGCCTTAGGAGATCATCCACATTTAATTTGCTATGCCGTAAAAGCCAATTCTAATATCGGCATATTAAATGTAATGGCAAAATTAGGCTCAGGCTTTGATATTGTTTCACAGGGTGAATTAGAACGCGTATTGGCAGCAGGTGGTGACGCATCAAAAGTGGTTTTTTCCGGTGTGGCAAAATCTCGTGCCGAAATTATGCGTGCGTTAGAAGTGGGCATTCGTTGTTTTAATGTGGAATCTGTTGCGGAATTACACCATATCAACCAAATTGCTGGCGAAATGGAAAAAATCGCACCCATTTCTTTACGCGTGAATCCCGATGTTGATGCTCATACACACCCTTACATTTCCACAGGATTGAAAGAAAATAAATTTGGTGTGAACGTAGATGAAGCACGTGAGGTCTATAAATTAGCAGCGGCCTTACCTCATGTAAAAATTACCGGTATGGATTGCCATATTGGCTCTCAGCTGACTGAATTACAGCCCTTCTTAGATGCGACTGATCGACTCATTCGTTTAATGGAACAATTAAAAGAAGATGGTATTACGTTAAAACACTTAGATCTCGGTGGTGGTTTAGGCGTAACTTATACTGATGAAACGCCACCTCATCCAAGTAATTATGCCGCAGCGTTACTGAATAAATTAAAAAATTATAAAGATCTCGAAATTATTCTGGAACCAGGTAGAGCGATTGCGGCGAATGCGGGTATCCTAGTTGCTAAAGTGCAATACTTAAAAAGTAATGAAAGCCGTAACTTCGCGATTACCGATACTGGCATGAACGATATGATTCGTCCTGCGCTCTATGAAGCTTATATGAACATCATTGAAATTGACCGCACTTTAGAGCGTGAAAAAGCCATTTATGATGTTGTTGGTCCTGTATGCGAAACCTCTGATTTCTTAGGCAAACAGCGTGAGCTCGCCATTGCTGAAGGTGATTATATTGCTCAACGCTCTGCTGGAGCTTATGGTGCAAGTATGTCTTCTAACTACAATTCTCGTCCACGTACGGCTGAAGTGTTAGTGGATGGAAACAAAGCTCACTTAATTCGTCGCAGAGAAAATCTCAGCGAATTATGGGCACTAGAAAGCATCGCGAAATAAATAGATTGAAAGAAAAACGGTCAAGATTTAAGTCTTGACCGTTTTTTGTATAACTAAATAATTCGAGAGAATTGTTGTCGTTTTGCTGCTGCTCTTGAATAGGTATCAAAGCATAAGCAAATATTACGGATTAATAATCGACCTTTAGGCGAAACTTGTAAGCCTGTTTCTGTTTCAGAAATTAACCCATCTTCAAGTAATGGCTGTAATAACTGTAAATCTTCAGCAAAGTGTTTTTTAAAATCAATATTATATTGTTTTTCAATTGGTGCAAAATCAAGCTTAAAGTTACAAATCAATTGCTTAATCACATCACGACGTAAGCAATCTTCTTCTGTCATCGCTAAACCTTTATGCAGTGCAATACCTGAATTTTCTACATCATGATAATAATGTTTTAATTCTTTTTGGTTTTGAGCATATGTATCACCTAATAAACTAATGGCTGATACACCTAAACCGAGCAAATCACATTCTTCTTGCGTGGTATAGCCTTGGAAATTTCGATGTAAGACACCTTTCTCTTGAGCAATCGCTAATTCATCATCTGGTTTAGCAAAGTGATCCATACCGATAAACTTATAACCAGCATTGCCTAAGGTTTCAATCGTTTTCTGTAAAATTTCTAATTTAGTTTCCGGTGGTGGTAATTGATCTTCTTTAATTTTTGCTTGCCCTGCAAATCGACTTGGTAAATGAGCATAGTTAAAGATACTTAAACGATCTGGATTCAATTCAATCACTTTATGCAATGTAAACATAAAGCTTTCCACATTTTGAAGTGGCAATCCATAAATTAAATCAAGATTCGTTGATTGGAAACCTAACTCACGCGCACGAACAAGCAAAGCATTTACAAACTCTTCATCTTGTTCACGATTTACCGCTTTTTGAACCGCTTTATTGAAATCTTGTACACCCATGCTAATTCGGTTAAAACCAATATTGCGTAAATGATCAAGCATATCGAGTTCAATCTCGCGTGGGTCCATTTCAATACTGACTTCTGCATTATCCGCAATCGTAAAATGATCTTTAAGCATCTTCATCAAACGAGTAGATTGTTCTTCTGTCAAATAAGTCGGTGTACCGCCGCCCCAATGCACTTGAGTCGCAACACGATTTTTGAATAATTCTGAGCGCGCTTTGATTTCTTGTTCAAGGTAATCAAGATAAATATCCGCCTTATGTTGATGACGAGTAATCACCTTATTACAGCCACAGAAATAGCAAAGTTTGTGACAAAACGGAATGTGTACGTAAAGGGAAAGTGGTCTTTCCGGATAACGATTAGCCGCTGCAATAAAATCTTCGTTTGTGTAACTTTCATTAAATTCTAATGCAGTTGGATAAGATGTATAACGAGGTCCTGATTGGTTATATTTTTGAATTAACGCAAGATCCCAAATAATTTCAGACATTAAGCTTCCCCAAATTTCTCTACGTCATTTAAAAACTGACGTAACTCCAACATAATTTCTTCTTCAAATTTTGCTTCTGCACTTTCTCGCTCAAGATCGAGTTTCATTCTTTCTTTTTTTAACAATGCTTTCCGAGCTTCATGCGTAGGCATTTCTTTTACAATATTATAAAGTGCATACATCGCTTGATATGGCTGCAAAGATTGTCCAAAAGGGAGTAAAAGCATTGATAAACGAATCACTCCTTCTGAATGGTTACAATCTCCATTTTGCATCGCTTTAGCGATAATTACCATACTCTCTTTTAGGCGTTTTGTACGCGTTATTTTAGCCTGTTTAATGAGAGTGTTTTGATGGCGTAACTTCCTAAGTAATTTGAAAGCATAAAATGATACACCAGCAATAATTCCCAAAGCAATGATACTGAAAATAATCGGCCACATGACAATTATCTGAATTGGTTGATATCAATCTTCTCGAAGGTTCGATAGAGATCATCCTCTGTCTCATCTTCATCTTGAATACCCAATTCTTCCATTAACTGAGCAATACGATCTAAACATTCATCCACAAATTGTTGATCAGCTTTACTAATCGTTTTACCTTCATCTAAGGCATCCAGCAATTCATTTAGAATTTCATTATTTTCTAAACGTTCTAACTCAACTTCAGGCGCAAGTTTTTTCGGCTCTTTTACTGCTGGAATTATTATCCCTTTCTCAGGTTTATTCACAAATTCAACAATCAGTGGAACCTTTTTACGACTGCCAATACGCGGATCTTTTTGTTCAACGACTTGATTATGCTTATTTTGCTCAGCGTTACTATGACGAGAACCCGATGCTAAACCTTTATGTTTACGTTTTTTCTTATCTTCTCTTGCTTTAGCATCTAATTCATAACGTGTTAATTTTTTACCTGATAGCTTAGGTGCTTCAGGTTTCTTATCTGATTTACGAATTGGCATAATATCGCTAATTTTACGACTTTTCTTTTTACGAGCCATTTGTGTTATTTATCCTATAAAAAATTTTGGTGATTGTACCATTCCACCTATATTTTCTCATTAAAAGATTTAAACATCTTTTAATAAAACTATTCTGATTTTGACCGCACTTTTAGTTTATTAAACTCAAATCTAAAAACAAAAAACCCCAAGCCATTCAGCTCGGGGTTCTATATTCACTACCTGGCGGTGTCCTACTCTCACATGGGGAAGCCCCACACTACCATCGGCGCATCGGCGTTTCACTTCTGAGTTCG
>NZ_JBTGNX010000018.1:0-24189 GCF_054332415.1 Haemophilus sp. SZY H56
CGTAAAGCTAAACTTTACTACTTACGTGAACGTTCAGGTAAATCTGCTCGTATTAAAGAGCGTTTGGGCGAATAATTCGCAAAATAAAAAAGGCTTGGTTTTCCAAGCCTTTTTTGTTTTCAAGAGCGGTCAGAATTAAGACCGCTTCATGATTTCAAAAAACTCATCGTTGGTTTTCGCCACCATAAGTTTGTCGATAAGGAATTCCATCGCTTCCACTTCACCCATTGGGTTAAGGATTTTGCGCAGAATCCACATTTTTTGTAATTCATCTGGTGTGGTAAGTAAATCTTCTTTACGCGTACCAGAACGGTTGAAGTCAATCGCAGGGAATACACGTTTTTCTGCAATTTTGCGAGAAAGATGTAATTCCATGTTACCAGTACCTTTAAATTCTTCAAAGATAACCTCATCCATTTTTGAACCGGTATCCACAAGTGCAGTTGCAATAATGGTTAAACTACCGCCTTCTTCGACGTTACGCGCCGCACCAAAGAAACGTTTTGGACGATGCAAAGCATTTGCGTCCACACCACCGGAAAGAATTTTACCGGATGCTGGCGTAACAGTGTTGTAAGCACGCGCTAAACGCGTGATAGAGTCGAGTAGAATCACCACATCTTTTTTGTGCTCAACAGAACGTTTTGCTTTCTCGATAACCATTTCTGCCACTTGAACGTGACGAGCCGCTGGTTCATCAAAGGTTGAGGCAATGACTTCACCTTTTACCGAGCGTTGCATTTCAGTTACTTCTTCTGGGCGCTCATCGATTAAAAGCACAATAAGTTCACATTCTGGGTAGTTGTGCGTGATACTTTGTGCAATATTTTGTAGCAACATGGTTTTCCCCGCTTTTGGCGGAGCCACGATAAGACCACGTTGACCTTTACCAATCGGAGAGGCTAAATCTAAAATACGTGCGGTTAAATCTTCGGTTGAGCCATTACCACGTTCCATTCTTAAACGAGAATTTGCGTGTAATGGGGTTAAGTTTTCGAAAAGAATTTTGCTACGAGAGACTTCAGGTTTGTCATCGTTGACTTGGTCGACTTTTAAAAGTGCAAAATAGCGTTCTCCCTCTTTTGGTGGACGGATTTTGCCTTCGATTTTATCACCAGTTTGAAGATTGAAGCGACGAATTTGACTTGGAGAAACGTAGATGTCATCAGGACCAGCAAGGTAGGAACTGTCTGCGGAGCGTAAGAAACCGAAACCATCGGGTAAAATCTCCAATACGCCGCCGCCAAAAATGTCTTCACCGCTCTTGGCGTGCTGTTTCAAAATAGCAAAAACAATATCTTGTTTACGTAAACGGGCAAGATTTTCCAAACCCATTTGTTCTTCGCCAAGTTTCACAAGATCAGAAACAGGCGTGTTTTTAAGTTCTGTAAGATGCATAATTAATAATGTTGGAATTAATAAGAGTTGATAATACTGAATTATTTGAATGGTGGGCAATGCCCTTAAGAATGCTGCGTAAATTACCACTAAAATGCAGTACTGTCTAGTTTTTGTTAGAAAAAACAGGGTAAAATAGCGGACGATATAGAGATTATTATTGCATATTGATTAATTATGCGTAATAATTGAATAATTAATCATTTTTATAATCGAGATAAGGATAACTTATGGCTCTCTGGGGTGGTCGTTTTACACAAGCGGCAGATAAACGTTTTAAAGATTTTAATGATAGCCTGCGTTTTGATTATCGCTTGGCAGAGCAAGATATTGAAGGCTCAATTGGTTGGTCTAAAGCTTTAGTGAATGTTGGTGTATTAAGTGCTGAAGAGCAACAACAGCTAGAGGTTGCTTTAAATGAATTATTAATCGAAGTGCGGTCAAACCCACAAGCAATTTTACAAGATGATGCAGAAGATATTCATAGCTGGGTAGAAAGTAAGCTCATCGATAAAGTGGGTAATTTAGGCAAAAAATTACACACAGGTCGTAGCCGTAATGACCAAGTTGCACTTGATATTAAACTGTGGTGTAAACAGCGTGTAGTCGAGTTGCAAGAGTCTGTTCGTCATCTTCAACGTCACTTGGTACAAACGGCAGAAAATACGCAAGATGCGGTGATGCCGGGTTATACCCATTTACAACGTGCACAACCAATCACTTTTGCCCATTGGTGTATGGCTTATGTGGAAATGTTCGAGCGTGATTATTCACGTCTCGCCGATGCTTATAAACGAATGAATAGCTGTCCATTAGGCAGTGGTGCACTTGCAGGAACAGCCTATGCAGTCGATCGTGAACAATTAGCCACCGATCTTGGTTTTGCTTTTGCGACGCGTAATAGTTTGGATAGCGTCTCTGATCGTGATCATATTGTGGAATTGCTTTCAACGGCTTCTTTAAGTATGGCGCACCTTTCTCGTTTCGCAGAAGATATGATCATTTTCAACAGTGGTGAAGCGAATTTTGTGGAGTTGTCAGATCGTGTGACTTCAGGCTCATCTTTAATGCCGCAAAAGAAAAATCCTGATGCTTGTGAATTGATTCGTGGTAAAGCGGGCCGTGTAATGGGTGCATTAACCGGTATGTTGATGACCTTAAAAGGTTTACCGTTAGCGTATAACAAAGATATGCAAGAAGACAAAGAAGGGATCTTTGATGCGTTAGATACCTGGCAAGATTGCGTAGATATGGCGACTTTTGTATTAGATGAATTGAAAGTGAATACCGACCGTACACGCGAAGCTGCCTTAAAAGGTTACTCAAATGCAACAGAGCTAGCGGATTACCTTGTGGCAAAAGGTGTGCCATTCCGTGATTCTCATCATATTGTCGGTGAAACCGTGGTTTATGCCATTGAAAAAGGAAAAGCCTTGGAAGACTTAACCATTCCTGAATTCCGTCAATTCAGTGATGTGGTAGGGAATGATGTCTATGGCATTCTTTCGCTACAATCTTGTTTAGATAAACGTTGTGCGAAAGGTGGGGTTTCACCACTTCGAGTAGCGGAGGCCATTGCAGAAGCAAAAGCGAGATTAGCTTAATTAGCGTAAATAAAAAGTGATATGCCCCCCAAAAGTTGGACAGGTTAGTTAACTTAAATATTGAGCTCGGTATTGCACTGGGCTCAATCCTTTGAAACCAAGTTTAATTCGTTTTTGGTTGTAATACACTAAATATTCTTCAATTTCAGCCTGTAATTCAGCGATTGAATGATAAATCCGAGAGTAAAAACACGCTGATTTTAGTATCACAAAAAAACTTTCAATCACCGCATTATCGTGACAATTTCCTCGGCGACTCATACTTTGCACCGCTTTACCTTCCAACATATTCTCCCATTCCGCCGTGCCATACAATACACCTTGGTCGCTATGAATAATCGGGCATTCTGTCGGTTTAAGCCGACTAAGCCCTTGTTCTAACCTCTTTTTTACCAATGAAAACTTCGGGCGTGTCGCAAAGTTATAGGCAATAATTTCTCGGTTAGCCAAGTCCATCAACGGTGAAAAATAAAGCGTTTCTTGACCAACATGAAATTCCGTTACATCCGTTACCCATTTTTGATTGAGTGCCGTTGCGGTAAAATCACGATTCAGCAAATTCTGGCAATATGCGATGTTTTTCCACGTTTTCCATGTCTTTTTTTGCGTAAAATGGAATGAATACCTAACTCGTTCATCAGCTTTAACACCGTTTTATGATTCAAATGAAAACCCATTAGCTAATAGATGACGGCAGAATGGGGAATGTTATGAAGTTTAGCCACCTCACGGATACCATAATCCTGTTCGGTGACGAGTTTGATAATTTTCAAACGAAATTGATAAGAGTAGGACATAATCTGCACCTCAAAATAGGTGTCCAGACTTTGGGGTGCAGTTCACTTTATTTGTTTTAAAACAACAATACTTCAATTACTTTAATTACTGCTCTGGATTTTATCTAATCCAGATTAATATTTCGTTTTTTGCATTTTATATCTTATAGAATATAAATTAAAAATTATACTTTACAAGATATAAAATGATATTTATACTCTATGGCGTATAAATTGAAATTGTATACCGTAGGGTATAAGGAGTAGTAATGGTTATTACCACCGCAAAAATGCTTTCTCATGTAATTCGGGAATTTCGTTATCAAAGAGACCTGTCACAAACTGATGTAGCAAAACTTGCTGGGACTACCCAAGCTAGAATTTCAGCGTTTGAAAATGAACCAGAGCGTACAAAATTAGAAACGTTATTTAAAATTCTGGCAGGATTAGAACTAGAACTTGTTGTGCAACCACGCAAAAAGTCATCTGATATCATCCGTTCAATCAAAGAACCAACTACAACATACGATGATGATGAGGCGTGGTGATGAGCAATACTATTCTAAATGTTGCCATGAATGGCTTATTGGTAGGCGAATGGCGAAAACTCACTAGCGGTGCAACTGAATTTCAGTATGCTAAAAAATGGCTTGAATCTGTGCGTTCACGCCCTATTTCATTGTCATTGCCCTTATCTTACAAAACTTATCGAGGCGATTCTGTTTATAATTTCTTCGATAATCTTCTCCCTGACAACGAGCAGATCCGTTCACGCATTCAACAACGTTTCCAAACCTCAACGAAATCCCCATTTGATTTACTTTCGGCGATTGGACAGGATTGTATCGGCGCAATTCAACTTTATCAGGGCGAGAACCGCTCGGTACGTCAAATTTATGCAGAACCACTCAATGACAAAGAGGTGGAAAACGTGCTGAAAAACTACCGCACTTTTCCTCTCGGCATGGAAGAAAGCGAGGATTTCCGAATTTCTTTAGCCGGCGCTCAGGAAAAAACAGCGCTTCTTTATTATCAGAATCAATGGCAGCGCCCTTTACATTCCACCGCGACCAGTCATATTTTTAAGCTCCCGATTGGTATGGTTGCACAAGGGCAACTTGATCTTTCCGGCAGCTGTGAAAATGAATGGCTTTGCTTGAATATTATGAAAGCCTTCGGTTTGCCTGTTCCTCGAAGTCAAATTCAGTATTTCGGTGAAATGAAAGTGTTGATTGTGGAGCGCTTTGATCGCCGTTGGTCTGAAAATAGGAGTTGGCTAATTCGTTTACCACAGGAAGATATGTGCCAAGCACTCAACATTGCCCCTGCGCGAAAATATGAAAATGACGGTGGGCCAAGCATTCTTCAAATTATGTCGCTCCTCAATGGCTCATCTAATGCTCAAGCAGATCGCAAGCAATTTTTTAAAGCACAAATTATTTTCTGGCTGCTTTGCGCTATTGACGGACATGGCAAAAATTTCAGTCTATTTTTAGAACAAGAGAATCGCTATCGTCTAACGCCTTTTTATGATGTGATCTCTGCCTATCCGCTAATCAAACACAACGGACTACAAAAGCAAAAAATCAAAATGGCAATGGCGTGGCAGGGCGAAAATAAACATTATTTATGGGATAAAATACAACTCCGACATATTTTCAACACCGCTAAACTCGCAGGCTTGGCAAAGGAAGTGGTAGAGGAAATTTTGCATGAGATCAGTGTTCGATATCCAAAAGTAAGTGAAATAAATACCCATGGATTACCTGAAGAAATTGTTGAGCCAATTTCAATGGGATTGGAATCCAAGATGAAAAAGATAAGTTAGAAAGAGCGGTGCAGATCATTTTGCACCGCTCTTTGATTTTATTGTGGAAGTGGATCCATTAATTCAAGGATTTTATCGGTAGGCTCTTTTATATCGAAACTTGATTCCATTAATAATGACAAAGTCTCGTCATTTCGTTTGCAAGCAGCATGAGAAATTAGCTTACCTTTCGCATTACGCAAATCGATAGTAACTTGATTGATGCCCGTCTTATCTGCTGCGCTCTCTTTTATTATCGTCCACAACTGATTATTTTTTGTTGGTGGAAGAAAAAGAGTCTTTTCTGTGGCATAAGCTTGTAAGTAAGCATTATCTATCGTTTGATGAGCCACATTCACATCATTTTTCATGTAAGTGAATGTTTTAAGATTATTCAGCGCGACCCAAAGTTTTTCCCCTTTGGTGCCTTCACATTTTACAACATCAATGACGCTCTCACCGAGATTCATGGCATTCTCATTTGCGAGCGAATATGCTGGAACTACAGCCCAAAATACCCACAGATATTTTTTCATTAAATTAATCTCGGAAGTTATTAAATTGGAATGGTTGGCCTAATTCAGCGCCTTTCACTAATTGAATAACAGCTTGTAAATCGTCACGAGATTTACCAGTTACGCGTACTTGTTCACCTTGAATTTGAGTTTGAACTTTGATTTTTGAATCTTTCACTAATTTAGTGATTTTTTTCGCCATCTCCGTTTCAATCCCTTGTTTTAATTTAATTTCTTTGGTGTAAAGTTTACCGTGGTGTTCACTTTCTGTTGGAATATCCAATGAGCTATGCTCAATGCCACGTTTTACAAACGCACCAATTAAGATTTCAATTAATTGCTCTAATTGGAAATCAGATTCGGTCGTCACTTTCACGGTTTCGCTTTTTTCATTTAATTCAATCACAGCTTCCACGCCACGGAAATCATAACGTGTACTTAATACGCGGTTTGCATTTTCAACCGCATTACGCACTTCGTGCATAGTAATTTCAGATACGATGTCAAAAGATGGCATAAATTTTCTCCCAAAATGAATTAAATTCGATCATTTGCACTTAAAAGACATAAAAGTGCGGTTAAGTCAGCAAAGTTTACCACAATTTGTGCTTGTTGTTGCACCTTCGGTTTGGCATGGAATGCCACGCCTAATCCGGCAACATTCATCATCGCCAAATCATTGGCACCATCACCAATAGCAAGGGTGTTTTTGCGTGGAATACTGTATTCTTCAGCGAGTTTTTGCAAGGTATTCGCTTTGTATTGTGCATCGACCACGCTACCTTTTACATTGCCAGTCAGCGCGCCATCAATAATTTCAAATTGATTAGACGCCGCAAAGTCAAGGTTTAATAAACTTTTTAAGTGATCGGCGAAATAGGTAAAGCCACCAGAAGCGATAGCGGTTTTCCAACCATGTTGTTGTAATGTCTTAATGGTTTCAATTAAGCCAGGCATTAATGGTAATTTTTTACGTACTTGTTGCAAAATACTTTCTGGCGCGCCTTTAAGCGTACCCACACGACGACGCAAACTTTGTTCAAAGTCTAGCTCACCACGCATGGCACTTTCAGTAATGGCAGAAACTAATTCACCTGTGCCAGCCAGTTTGGCAATTTCATCGATACATTCAATTTGAATGGCAGTAGAATCCATATCCATCACCAATAAACCTTTTTCTGATAATTTTGCATCAAAATCCAGTTTAGCGATGTCTAATTGCAGGTCATGAGCGTGGACAATAAAATCAGTTAGCCATTCGCCTTTTAAAAGGACAATGGTATTTTTTTCAACGTTCCATGCATCAAAACACAGGAAAGATTGACCGCACTTTTGTTGGAATTCGAGTAATTTGGCTAAATTCAGCGTTGTGCCGTATAAAATAAAGGCATGTGTTTCATCGGAATGAGGCAAATCAGACGAAAGTGCGGTGGGGAATTGGGGATATTTTTGGGTAATGCTTGCAAGGTTTTGAATTTGCATAGAAAATCCTGTAAATTGTGAATACTTATCTATTCTAGCCGATCTTGGCGAAAAAATGGAAAAACAACGTGCAATTAATTAAAGAAAAACTTCAAAAATCACTGATGTTTGGGCTCATCGTGCTGCTTTGTATCGGTGCCATGGCCGTGATTTTGTTTGGTGTGAAACAATTTAAGATTGGTTCTCAGCTTTCAAGTGTGAATCAAGTGGCAAATTTGTCGCATATTTTGGTTCGTCAGCAGGCAAATTTATTTTCGGTTCTATTAACTAATAATGCGAAATCCGATCAACTTGTCGAAAATCTAGATAATTTAGTCAAAGAAAACTTTGTGCTCGATGCGACCATTTATGATTATAACGGCAAGGAATTAGCACAAAGTACCAATACCGGCAATCTTCGTGAGCAACTTGGTCTAGAACATAAAAATGAAGGTGAATTTTCAACACAACAAATTGTTGAGCCCATTTACTCTGCTTCCAATAATGCCGTTCGTGGCTTTTTGCGGGTGACATTTGACGCGCAATATGCTCAAACGACGCAGAGCAAAATTAATCAAGTCTTCCATCGTTTATATGGTGAAATTGTGGTGGTCTTTTTATTAGGCGCTTTATTCGCCAGTTCCATTCATTATTTTTTAAGTCATTATCGTCGAACATATCGAAAACCAGTGGAAACTAAAACGGTAGTTAATTTACAAGGTAAATCGAGTAGCCAGCGTTTTCATCAACGTCGTCGTAGAATTTGATCAAGGTAAATAAAATTGCAGATATTGCTCAAGTCAATCAGTAAATAGGGTAGAATACTCGGAATTATTTAGATAGGAGAAAAAAATGGCAACTCGTAGACAACTCGCCAACGCAATTCGTGCGCTATCAATGGATGCAGTACAAAAAGCAAAATCAGGCCACCCAGGTGCACCAATGGGAATGGCGGATATCGCTGAAGTATTATGGCGTGATTTCTTAAAACATAACCCAAACAATCCTAAATGGGCTGATCGCGACCGTTTTGTGCTTTCTAACGGCCACGGTTCAATGTTGATTTATAGCTTATTACATTTAACAGGCTACGATCTTTCTATCGAAGATTTAAAACAATTCCGTCAATTACATTCTAAAACCCCAGGCCATCCAGAATATGGTTATGCACCAGGTGTGGAAACTACAACGGGTCCGTTAGGCCAAGGTATCACTAATGCAGTGGGTATGGCGATTGCTGAGAAAACCTTAGCAGGCCAATTTAACCGTGAAGGCCATGAAATTGTCGATCACCACACTTATGTGTTCTTAGGCGATGGCTGTTTAATGGAAGGGATTTCCCATGAAGCTTGCTCTTTAGCAGGCACATTAGGCTTAGGTAAATTAATCGCATTCTACGATGACAACAACATTTCGATTGATGGTCATGTTGATGGCTGGTTCAGCGATGATACCGCAGCTCGTTTTGAAGCTTATGGCTGGCAAGTAATTCGTAATGTAGATGGTCACGATGCAGAACAAATTCGTGCCGCAACCATTCTTGCTCAAGCAGAAAAAGAAAAACCAACGTTAATTATTTGTAAAACCATCATCGGCTTTGGTTCACCAAATAAATCAGGTTCTCATGATTCCCACGGCGCACCATTAGGTGATGAAGAAATCGCATTAACCCGTAAAGCACTTGGCTGGGAGTATGGTCCATTTGAAATTCCAGCTGAGTACTATGCAGAATGGTCTGCGAAAGAAAAAGGCGCAGTAGCAGAAAAATCTTGGGAAGAAAAATTTGCCGCTTATGAAAAAGCATATCCAGAACTGGCTGCAGAATTCACACGTCGTGTAAACGGTGAATTACCAGCGAATTGGGCGGCTGAATCTAAAGCGTTCATTGAAAAATTACAAGCAAATCCTGCAAGCATTGCAAGCCGTAAAGCATCACAAAATGCTATTGAAGCTTATGCACACGTGTTACCTGAATTCTTAGGTGGCTCTGCAGACTTAGCAAGCTCTAACTTAACGTTATGGAGTGGTTCAAAACCAATTCGTGCACACGAAAACGTAGGCGGTAACTACCTTAACTATGGTGTGCGTGAGTTCGGTATGTCAGCAATCATGAATGGTATTGCATTACACGGTGGTTTCATTCCTTACGGCGCAACCTTCTTAATGTTCTACGAATATGCTCACAATGCGGTGCGTATGGCGGCATTAATGAAACAACGTTCACTCTTTGTTTATACACACGACTCGATTGGTTTAGGCGAAGATGGTCCAACTCACCAACCGGTTGAGCAAACTACCTCATTACGCTTAATTCCAAATCTTGAAACATGGCGTCCATGTGACCAAGTGGAATCAGCTATCGCATGGCAACAAGCGGTTGAACGTCAAGATGGCCCAAGTGCATTGATCTTTACCCGTCAAAACTTAGCCCAAATGGACCGCACTTCTGCACAATTAGATGCAGTTAAACGTGGTGCTTATGTGTTAAAAGACTGTGATGGCACACCAGAGTTAATCTTCATTGCGACAGGTTCAGAAGTGGAGTTAGCAGTGAAAGCAGCAGATGTATTGGCTGCCGAAGGTAAAAAAGTACGTGTTGTTTCTATGCCAAGCACTAACCGTTTCGATAAACAAGATGTGGCGTACCGTGAAAGTGTATTACCTGCTGCTGTAACCAAACGTGTTGCGATTGAAGCGGGTATTGCAGACTTCTGGTATAAATACGTAGGCTTTGATGGTCGCGTAGTAGGCATGAATAGCTTCGGCGAATCAGCACCCGCAGATCAATTATTCAAACTCTTTGGTTTCACCGTGGATAACGTGGTGGCAAAAGCAAAAGAGATTTTATAATAATTAAAATAGATAAAGGCAGGTAATGACCTGCCTTTCTTTTTTAAGAAAGTGCGGTCAAAAAACAAGAAAATTTTTTACCGCACTTTGTTTTTATCGGCTTTCACCCTGTTATCTAAGCCTTTTTTCGTTAATCCATTGAGTTAGCTTTTTAAGTTTGTTAAAATTTGCAGCACTTTTTGCGATAAAAATAAAACGTAAAAAGTGAGTTCGGAAGAAGGTAGCTGGAGAGTAGGGAATTGCCCCTACGCCGACGAGGTAAAATCTTTCAGGCGCAATCGCAAGGTTGCAGGGACTGTTACTGGACGAACCCTTGGAGAGATCCATTGCATTTTATTGATGTAAATGGACGCCGAAGGCGCAAAAGAGCGGTCGATTTTTTGATTGTTTTCCAAACGCTCAGGCAAAAGGACAGGGGCAAAAGACAATCGGTATTATCAAAATATTTCTATCGGGATTCTTCTTGTCTCCTTGTCGAGTTTATTTGTATTTTAAACGACGAGGAATCATCAATGTCATTACAGACAATCTTATCGGCTATTAGCAGCTTTATATGGGGATCGCCCCTACTTATTCTTTTGTCCGGAACCGGACTTTATCTCACCCTTCGTTTAGGTTTCTTACAAATTCGTTATTTGCCTCGTGCATTGGGCTATTTATTTGCTCGTGGTGCGAATAAAGGCAAGGGGGATGTCTCTTCTTTTGCCGCACTTTGTACGGCATTAGCGGCGACCATCGGAACAGGGAATATCGTGGGTGTAGCGACCGCAGTACAAGCGGGTGGACCTGGTGCGATTTTTTGGATGTGGCTAGTTGCATTATTAGGCATGGCAACTAAATACGCTGAATGTTTACTTGCCGTGAAATATCGTGTACGTGATAAATACGGTTTTATGGCGGGTGGACCAATGTATTACATCGAACGTGGCCTTGGAATTAAATGGTTAGCCAAATTATTTGCACTTTTTGGGGTATTGGTGGCCTTTTTCGGTATTGGTACCTTCCCTCAAATAAATGCAATTACGCATGCGATGCAAGACACATTCAATGTACCCGTTATTATTACTGCAACAGTGGTGACCGTATTGGTCGCGATGATTATTCTCGGTGGTGTAAAACGTATTGCGACAGCTTCTTCAGTGATTGTGCCTTTTATGGCAATTGGCTATGTAGCGACCTCAATTATTATCTTAATCGTTAATTACGACAAACTGCCTGCCGCGATCGCATTAATTATTCACAGTGCGTTTAATCCTCAAGCAGCTTTAGGTGGCGCAGTTGGCTTTACAGTAATGAAAGCCATTCAATCGGGTGTTGCACGCGGTATTTTCTCAAACGAATCCGGTTTAGGGAGTGCGCCTATTGCGGCAGCAGCGGCGCAAACCAAAGAGTCTGTTCGCCAAGGTTTAATTTCCATGACAGGGACATTTTTAGATACCATCATCGTATGTACGATGACGGGATTAGTGCTTGTTATTACGGGGGCATGGAGTAATCCAGAACTTTCGGGTGCAAGTGTGACTAACTATGCTTTTGCTCAAGGTTTAGGTACATCAATCGGTGCAACCATTGTGACGGTTGGATTATTATTCTTTGCTTTCACCACAATTTTAGGCTGGTGTTACTATGGTGAGCGTTGCTTTCTTTACTTAGTCGGTATTCGTGGTATTAAATTTTATCGTTTCGTGTTTATTGTTTTAGTCGGGGCGGGTTCATTCCTCACCTTAGATTTAATCTGGATTTTAGCGGATATCGTGAATGGTTTAATGGCTTTCCCGAACTTGATAGCATTAATTGGTTTGCGTAAAGAAATTATTTCAGAAACCAAAGATTACTTTGAACGTTTAAAAGCAACACAACATGATCAAGATGAATTAGCCTAATTCATGTTGTAAAAAGACAAGGGAAGCTGAACGCTTCCCTTTGTTGTTTACAGCTTTACATCATAACAAGTTTACACAGAAAGAAAATCATATTTTTACAGAAATTAGATCCCGATCATATTTTTGAACATTTGTTTTTTTATTTGACTAAAAGCACTTGAAAAAACAGTGCAAGGTCGATATGTTATTATTAAAGATGAACGGAACCGAAGGGTTCATTTAAGCAAAAGAGGTAAATGCTATGACACTCAATATCACAAGTAAACAAATGGAAATCACCCCTGCAATTCGTGAACATGTGGAGGGAAGACTTGCAAAATTAGAGAAATGGCACACTCAACTGATTAGCCCACACTTTGTTTTAAGTAAAGTGCCAAACGGCTTTTCTGTAGAGGCTTCAATTGGAACTCCGTTAGGTAATTTGCTTGCGACTGCAACCGCTGATGATATGTATAAAGCTATTAATGACGTAGAAGAGAAATTGGAGCGTCAATTAAATAAACTTCAACATAAAGGCGAATCTCGTCGAGCAGAAGAACGTTTGAAAGATTCTTTTGAAAAATAGAGAAGAGTGAGTAAATAACGAAAAGGGCGAACATGATGTTCGTCCTTTTTATTACGGAAATAATGAGTTAAAAACGAATTTCAACAGATGCCGCAAAATTACGTCCAGGGGCATAAAAACGCTCTAAACCTTTTCCTTCTTTATCAACTGAATCAGTCGTACTTATTTTGTTAATGCCGCGTAGGGTATCCCAGGTGTGATATTTGCGATTAAATAAGTTATAAAGTCCTGCTCGGAGTGTAATATTTTGATTGATTTTATAGAAACCATACAAATCAAATAATACTGCCGAATGATTAAGATAAGGGTAAGTTTTTACTTCTCTAACAAAGTTAGTTGAGTATTGTACTATTTGGGCATCTTTAGCTTTCTTTGCACCAAGGTAACTAGCTTTCGCATTGATTCCCCAAAGGTCATTTGGATCTTCATAGCCGATACCTAAAATCACTTTAATTGGCTGAATAGAAAGTAGGCTAGCCTCAATACCGCTTAGTTTCCCTTTTGCATAACCGAGATTTGCTGTAAATTTCCAACCTTGTGGAATTACAGAAACAATCTGATCTAAATTAACTTTACTCGTGAATTCAATACCAGAGATACGCGCTCGATCAATGTTTATAGCTTGTTGCGCAATTGTTGTGTAATAAGCTTGTTGACCATAACTTGCACTATACGCATTGTAATACGGGTTACGTTTTTTGTAAGTTGATTCTTGCTCCGTTAAGAAATTTTTATAGCGGATATGATAAACATTCAGCCCAAATGTACCTAATTGATGTTCTGCCTGGATATAGATAGATTGATTTAATGCTTGCTCAGCTTTTAAATCAGGGTTTGGTCTCCAGTTACCAGCAGGATGTTCAAAAGAGAAGTACATTTCTGAAGCGGTTGGTATACGGAAACCTGTAGAAATGTTATAACCTATTTTCCAAATATCATTAAGTTGAGCATCTAATCCAAACGAGCCACTTAAACTTTGAAAGGTATTTGATGCGGGTTTACGGCTACAAGCTCGGCAAAAGGCTTTTAAATCTTGCGGTACTAATTCATCCCAGTCATAACGAATACCTAATTGACTAGAAAAAATATCATTCCACATGACATGGTCTTGTAATTGAGCAAAAAATGAACGGGTTCTGACTGGATGCTGAATAGATTCACTATCTTTAGCACTACTACCATTGGCACCTACATTTGGATATTCATGATCATTACGATTATCAAAATCTTTTTGTGAAATACCCGTTCTTAGCGTAAATTGATGACTACCGAAGCGACTTTCCCATGGCATGAAATCTGCTCGTAGAGAGGCTCGCATAAAACGGTTATTCATACTCGTGTCCTGGATTTCAATTAAATCTTTTCCTGTGTATGCACTAAAATCAGCATTATAGCGATATCCGCCTTTATAGTTTTCTGAACCAATATTTGTTTTTTGAAAATCTAACTCAGTTTTTAGGTAGCTTAACCAACGGCTGTTTTCTGGAAAATATTCGTAGGCAATATTGGCATTATAGCGTTTACTTATGTCATTTGATTCACGCCAGAGTCCAGCAAGCTGGTAAGACTTTTCATCAACAAAATTATTTGCTTTTTGAGCGTTAAATGATGCACTTATACGTTGTGTCTGAGTAATAAAATAGCCAACTTTAGCTAAGTAACTATGATTTTTATGATGGGATGGATCAGGAATACCACGAGCATTGCCTAAAATATCTTGTCCCTTCCCTCTGCTCTTCATTTCATGCCCATTGCGATAGGAATAGAGCAAAGTTGCATCAAATTTATCATCTTTATAAGCAACGCCTAAAGTGTGTGTCCATTCGCTATTTTTACTTGCGTAACCGTTTTTAAGTAATACACCCCATTTTTTATTTGGCAGAATAATATCATCAGCACCTAAAGTGCGGTAGTTTACTGAACCGCCTATTGCTCCACTACCTGAATTGAATGAATCTGCTCCTCGCATAATATCAATACCTTGTACTAATTCTGGATCGATGCTTAGACGTGAGCTATTAAAATTACCGTAACGTGCGTATAGTGAATTTTCTTCTGATTCAGGCAAATTAATCCCATCAATACTAATACCCACTCGATTTCCTTCAACGCCACGCATTGCAAAACCTTTATTACGACGACCATTATCGCTAATACCGACATTAGTGGCATAGCGTACTAAGTCATAATTATCAGAAACAAGTTCTTCTTGGATGGCTTTGCGCGTTTTTTTTATTTGATTTGCTTTGACTTCAGAGGCATTAGCATTAACAGTAATTGTATCTAATGTTGTTTGTTCTTCTGCGTAAGCTTGTAAAGTGAAGGCTACATAGAATGCACCTAAAGAAAGGGGAAATTTATGAGTCATATTTTTACCTGAAATTTTATCTAATTTAGTAGAATCCGGAGCGAAGTTTACAAAAGATAAAGAAATCTATCAATGATATTGAAAATTATTTTCATTTTTTGTAAATTATGCGCAGTCATCATTTAATCTAAAAAATAAGATAATAAGGATCTTTTTATGAACAAAATTAAACTTTCAATTATTGCGCTTTCCTGTGTTATGGCGTTAAGTGCTTGTTCTTCAAGTTCAAAAGGTGGTTCTGATAATTCAGAGCAGATTCGCCAAGCTGAGACTGAATTAACTCAAAGAATCACAGAAGCGAATAAGAAAGCTGAAGCAGCTACAAAAAAAGCCGAGGACTCTTTGAAAAAAGCGGAAGAGTCTGTGAAAAAAGCAGATGAGTCTATAAAAAAAGCAGAAGTAGCAATCAAGGTAGCTCAAAGCAATGGCAATCAAACTGAAGAAGAGAAAAAAGAAACTGAAGCTGCGATAAAAGCAGCTGAAGCCGAGAGAAAAGCTGCAGAGGAAGCCCAAAAATCAGCAGAGGAAGCCAAAAAAGCTGCAGAGGAAGCCCAAAAATCAGCAGAGGAAGCCAAAAAAGCTGCAGAGGAAAGATTAAAAAAACTTGAAAATTTACAAGCTGATGAAAAAGCCCGTATTCCATTAAGTGATAAGATCTTTGGTGGAATTAGTGGTAAGATGGAAGATGCTATTTCTGGCGGAGTATTGACTGGTAAAGAAAATAATATTAATCGTTCTCAAGCTCGAGATATAGAACATTTAGCAATCATGGATGAGTTTGGTGTAAAAGATGTTCCTATTTCCAGAGAAGCTAATGCTATAGATGCGTGGAGCGGAGAGCGATTAGAAGATGACCCATATAATCTTCGTAAAGAAGGACAAACTATTTTAAGTAATAGTAATTTTAAAGCCAGTGCATTTGGCACATATTTTGATAATTTAAATGGTAATCAATATTTCTTCGCACAAGGAAATCCGACAACACTAGCACAAATCCCTACAGCTGGCAAAGTAGAGTATAATGGTGGTGCTGTTTATAAGAAAGATGGAGATAAATTTTTCAGTGAGATGAGTGAAATGACTGCTACAGCAGATTTTGCTAATAAAGTTATTGATATTAATATCAAAGAAGACCCGAATGCCGTACCAGGAATGAACTTTGGTGGTAAAATCACTGGAAACAGTTTTGCGGGTGAAGTGAATGGTATTAAAACGCAAGGCGGTTTCTTCGGTAAAGATGCCCAAGAAATGACAGGGTTATTTATTAATGAAGCAGATCAATCTCGTGGAGCATTCGGTGGCATTAAAGAATGATGTTATATGATTTTTAACCAATAATTAGCACAAGGCGAATATAATTGTTCGCCTTTTTTTAAATGTTTTGAATTACAAATTGTAAAGCCTGACGTTGAAATTGCTGCTCTTTGCGGTGTTTTAGTCGTCTTAAACGTAAGTTGCGTGAGGCTGAAATATCTCTTGATGTTTTTTTCTTTAAGAAAGTTTTTCTTTTTAACATTTTTTTCTCCTTGTTTTCTTTCTATTCAATAAAAACGCTATTTTTTCTGACCGCACTTATTCTGTTGCGGTCGCTTGGTTTTCTTGAACACGATGATAATTCACAATACTGTTCATGTAACGGCGAATATTCTCGACATATTGGTAGGCTTCATAACCGCGAGCATAGCCATATTTTAAGTTAGAATAATGACGTTTTTCTGATAATAGTTGAAGATTATTTTTTACATCTAACCAGTTATCTGGGTTTCCTCCTAACTTTTTAGTTAGGCGTCGAGCATCTAGAATATGTCCTAAGCCCATATTGTATGCGGCTAAAGAATACCAAATTCGATCTTCTTCTGAAATACTATCAGGCATTTGATTGAGTAGCCAATGTAAATATTCCGAACCTGCCTTTATACTTTGTTCGGCATCGGTACGGTTATTAATATTCATACGTGCAGCCGTATCTTTGGTTAGCATCATCATGCCCCGTACACCTGTAGGCGAGGTCGCATAAGGATCCCAATGCGATTCTTGGTAGGCTATAGCCGCTAATAATCGCCAGTCTAAATTCCCTTTGTATTTTTCAAAGAGCGGTTGATATTGGGGTAGAATTTTTTCTACGGCCTCTAAATAAGCCTGAGTATCCACATAATCAAAGGTGGTAATGTGACGGAAATATTTTTCCTCAATGCGATCAATTAATCCTGTTTCAATGGCATTATTCATAAAATCTAACAAGCCTGCTTGTAGCTCATTATAGGATTTATTGGAGAGATACCAATGCACGGTCATTTCATCTGTTAGGTCAAATGCAATGGCTAAGTTAGGGCGAATTTGTTGTGCCGCAGCCACATCAATACTATTGGCGATGGTGTAAGGAATTTTCCCTTCCGCCACTTGAATCAATAATTCCTCTTGAGTCAATTGCTTGTTATTCTGCCATTTGAGTGCAGGGTGTTTTTTCTGTGCTTGAGATAGTAATTTTTCTAAGTCTTCTCCCGCAGAAATAATAATTTCTTGCTGGACTTGAGCCAAATCTTTCGGGCGATTTTCCCCTTTTTTATACACAAGCTGCCAAGAGGCAGAAGTATAAGAGGGCCCTAACTGAAATTTTTCTGCACGTTGAGGCTGGAACAAAAGATTCGCAGCAGCAATATCAATATTGTTGTTTTCTAATTCGTTAAAAAGTTGATCGTTATTTTCTAAGGTTTTAATTTGTAAACGAACCCCTAAATAATCTGCAAAATTTTTAGCTAATTCGTATTCTAAGCCCGATTCCCCCTCATTCCCAATAAAATAGTAGATGGGATTGTTAATGGTACCGATAATAAGGCTACCGCGGTTTTTGATCGCAGCATAAGGGTTTTGCTCTGACTGCATAATTTTTTGCCAAGGGAACACCATATCAATGGCCCAAAGTAATAATGCAAAAGCAGCAATAATACGTAGAAATAAACCTTTCAATAGATAAACCTTATAAATTGAGATAAGAGACGATTGTAACCAGAATTAAGCTAATAAAAAAGCCCCTTTTACTTCAAGGGGCTGCTAAATAAGGATTAACGTTGGCGATCTCGGCGACTTCGTTCATTAAAAGTGCGGTCGTTTTTATCGTTAAATTTACGCTGACGACGTTCACCATTACGCTCACTACGGAAGCGATCTTGGCCACGCTCTCCGCGCTCATTACGTCGACCATCACGACGGCCTTTCCCACCAAAATCGTTACCACCACGTCCACTGTCTGATTGTGTCGCACCCATAAAGCTCATTTGCATTTGTTTGTTTAAAACGCGAGTTTTACCGAATTGTTGAAGTAATTCTTTCGGCAGGCCTTGTGGTAATTCAACAGTAGAGTAATCATCATAAAGTTTGATATGACCAATATAACGACTGTTAATATCACCTTCATTTGCGATAGCGCCTACGATATGACGCACTTCTACACCATCTGTACGACCTACTTCGATACGATATAAATCCATCGGTTGTGGGGTGCCATAGCCTTTACGCTCACCACGACGTTCAGCTGAACGTGGGTTTTCACGACGATCAGCGCGATCATTACGGTCACGACGACGCTTATCCATTGGTGGGTCAGGTGGAAGAATCAGTTTTTGTTTTCCTTGAAGCAACATCAACATCGCCGCGGCAATATCTTCTTGATCTTGATCCGCGGTAAATAAATCTTCCAATAAGCTACGATACATTTCGAGATCGTGATGTTCCAATTGCTTGGTAATCTTGTCTTGGAATTTTTTGCGACGACAGGCTTGTAACACTTCATGATTTGGTAATTCAACTTCATTGATTGGTTTTTTCATCAAGTGTTCGATATTACGAAGTAAACGGCGTTCACGTGGTTCAACGAATAACAATGCACGACCAGAGCGACCTGCACGACCAGTACGGCCAATACGGTGAACATACGACTCTGCATCAAGTGGGATGTCATAGTTCACCACAAGACTGATTCGTTCAATATCGATACCGCGTGCAGCAACATCGGTTGCAACGACGATATCAAGGCTACCATTACGTAAGCGATCTAAGGTTTGCTCACGTAATTGCTGAGTCATATCACCGTTTAATGCCGCAGCACGGAAACCGTGTTTTTCTAACAATTCAGTCACATCAAGTGTGCCTGTTTTAGTACGGGTAAAAATGATGGCCGCATCAAACTCTTCCACTTCTAAGAAGCGTAATAACGCATCATTTTTACGGAAACCTTGAACATACCAACAATTTTGTTCAATATCAGGGGCGTTATCATTATTTACTTTGATCTTCACTTCTTGTGGATCGTTCATGAAGCGTTTTGTAATACGACGAATTGGCTCAGGCATGGTTGCAGAGAAAAGCGCAGTTTGGTGCTCTTCCGGTAATTCAGCCATAACGGTTTCTACATCATCAATAAAGCCCATACGAAGCATTTCATCTGCTTCATCAAGTACGATTGCTTTTAATTCAGATAGATTTAATGTGTTACGACGGATGTGATCCAAAATACGACCTGGTGTACCCACAACAACTTGCGCACCTTGTTTTAATGCACGTAATTGGATGTCGTAACGTTGACCACCGTAAACGGTCACGATGTTGATGCCTTTGGCATATTTCATGAAATGTTCACAAGCATCGGCAACTTGAATGGCAAGTTCACGGGTTGGCGCCATCACCAATAATTGTGGATGTTTTGCAGCAGGATCAATTTTTGCCAAAAGAGGTAAAGAGAATGCGGCAGTTTTACCACTGCCGGTTTGTGCCATACCTAGCACGTCTCTGCCTTCTAAAAGAGCAGGAATACAAGCTTGTTGGATGGGAGAAGGTGTTTCAAAACCAAGGTCAGAAACGGCTTTTAGAATGAATTCAGGCAAGCCTAAATCATTAAAAGTGATTTTGTCAGTCATTAAGATACTCGAATGTAAGTAAGGAAAGCTCAATTTAGCTTTCAAGTTCATTTGTTAAAAAGAAAGTTTAAGATTTAAAAAACAACCGTTTTTGCGATCGCACTTCTTTCTTCTTTTTCGTCTTCTATTTGAACAGGTTTTAATTTCATTAGTTCAAATGCGGCAAAACGATACTCAACAAAGTTATAAACTTGATTTGCCATAGCTAGTTTAAATAAGGCTGCGGCCTCATCTACTAGCCCCATATTGAGTTTTTGTTTTGCTAGATAAAAATAGGTTTCAGTTAATATTTCTGCATATTGTTGTGGATCTTCTGCAAATTTAGTTGCCTGTTCCTGCAAATCATTTACGGAAATATTACCTAAATAGTATTGAACGATATTTGTTCCCCAGAAGTCCTTAGATAGCCCTTTAGCTCGTTCAACAAGGTTGGCATAGGCTTCTTGTGGTTTTAATTTTTGTTCGTTCAAATAGAGCCAGAGTACGCGATAAGGATCTTTGGTATCGGCTTCATAAAACTTCATAAAATCGTCTTCAGCAAGATTATAGCGTTCAACGTAATAAAAATTTAAACCACGATTAAGGTGGGCGTAATTATAACTTGGGTCCAATTCAAACACCGCATTAAAGGTTTCTAATGCACTGTCATAATCTTCTTCAAGCAGTAAGTAAAGCCCTAAATAATTATAAACAGAAGCCATTTTAGGCTGTAAGGCGAGGGCTTGTGTAAAGTCATAACGTGCGAGCCCCCATAAGCCGAGAGAATCGTACAATACGCCGCGCTCAAAGTGAAGCGTCGCCCGTTCTTCATTACTCATTTTTCCAACTAATAAAACCTGCCCAATTCGAGTAATCATCACTTCTTGTTCGAAGTGAGTATTCGGATTCTGATCCGCTAGCATGACTTTATTTGGTGCAACAAACACGCTTCCCGATTGTACACAACCGGAAATAAATAAAATCATACTTAGGCTAGACAACGAAACTAGAAAACGGAATAACCGAAAATACTGCATTGTTTTATAAGTTAGTTTGATAATCAAAACGGGCGTGTAAACTGAATTCACACACCCTATGAGATTATTCTTGTTCTACAGAAGTCTCTTCTGCTGGTGCAGATTCTGCTTCTGTTTCTTGTTTTGGTGCAAGATCTTTCATGGTTAAGCGGATACGACCTTGGCGATCGATTTCAACCACTTTAACGGTTACTTCTTGACCAACTTGAAGATAATCACTCACTTTCTCTACGCGTTCTTCTGCGATTTGAGAAATATGAACTAAACCTTCTTTATTTCCTACGATAGCAACGAATGCACCGAAGTCAGCAAGACGAGTCACTTTACCTTTGTAAATTGCGCCCGCTTCAACTTCAGCAACGATTTCTTCGATACGTGCCATTACATTTTTCGCTGCATTGCTATCTACTGCAGCGATTTTCACTGTACCATCATCATCGATATCAATAGACGTACCAGTTTCTTCAGTTAATGCACGGATAGTCGCACCACCTTTACCGATAACATCTTTGATTTTCTTCGGATCAATTTTCATGGTGTGAATACGCGGCGCATAGTCAGAAATATCTGCACGTGGTGCAGGGATTGCTTGTTCCATTACGCCAAGAATGTGCATACGAGCACCTTTTGCTTGGTTTAATGCAATTTGCATAATTTCAGGGGTAATACCTTCAATTTTGATATCCATTTGAAGTGCAGTGACTCCTTCACGTGTACCCGCCACTTTAAAGTCCATATCACCTAAGTGGTCTTCATCACCTAAAATATCTGAAAGCACCACGAATTTCTCTTCTTCTTTCACTAAGCCCATTGCGATACCCGCAACCGCTGCTTTGATTGGAACACCCGCATCCATTAATGCTAAAGATGCACCACATACAGATGCCATAGAAGAAGAACCGTTAGATTCAGTGATTTCAGATACAACACGCACGACATACGGGAATTCCGCAAGACTTGGCATAACAGCTGCTACACCACGTTTTGCTAAACGACCGTGACCGATTTCACGACGTTTTGGTGAGCCGATCATACCAGTTTCACCTACAGAATATGGAGGGAAGTTGTAGTGGAATAAGAAGTGATCTTGACGTTCACCTGTTAATTCATCAATGATTTGTGCATCACGTTCAGTACCTAACGTTGCAACGGCTAATGCTTGTGTTTCACCACGGGTGAAAATTGCAGAACCGTGAGTACGTGGTAATACACCAGTACAAATATCTAATGCACGAACAGTATCAACGGTACGACCATCAATACGTGGTTCACCTGCAATGATACGGCCACGAACGATTTGGCTTTCAAGTGCGGTGAAAATATCCACGATTTTACCTTCGCTGATCTCTTCATTTTCTGCTGTGATTTGTGCAATCACATCCGCTTTAATCGCATCGATTTGTTCGTAACGTGCTTGTTTTTCAGTAATACGGTATGCATCGCCTAAACGCGCTTCTGCAATCGCTTTTACTTTATTGATTAAATCTGTGTTTGGCTCTGGAGCAACCCAATCCCAACGTGGTTTGCCAGCTTCTTTTGCAAATTCTTTGATCGCTTCAACCACAACTTGTTGTTGTTGATGACCGAATACGACCGCTGCTAACATTTGTTCTTCAGTTAAGATATCAGCTTCAGATTCAACCATTAATACGGCTTTGTCAGTACCTGCAACCACTAAGTCCAAACGGCTCTGTTTTTGTTCAGCCATCGTTGGGTTTAATACGAATTGGTTGTCGATGAAACCAACACGTGCTGCACCGATAGGGCCATTGAAAGGCACGCCTGATAAGGTTAATGCTGCAGAAGTACCGATCATTGCCACTAAGTCAGGGCTGATTTGTGGGTTTACAGAAACCACGGTTGCTACAACTTGAATTTCGTTGAAGAAACCTTCTGGGAATAATGGACGAATTGGACGGTCGATTAAACGTGCAATTAAAGTTTCGCCTTCAGATGGACGACCTTCACGTTTGAAGAAACCACCAGGGATTTTACCCGCTGCATAAGTACGCTCTTGGTAGTTTACGGTTAATGGGAAGAAGTCTTGACCTTCTTTCACATCTTTTTTAGCAACAACAGTCACGAATACCGTGGTATCGTCCATGCTTGCCATGACCGCAGCCGTTGCTTGACGTGCAATCGCGCCGGTTTCTAGAGTAACGGTATGTTGACCGTATTTAAATTGTTTAACAATTGGATTCACAATGTTTTCCTTCAAAATAATATTTAAAACAAAGCTTTATTTTCCAGATTGCGACTAGCAAAAGAAATCTCTCGAAAAAATGACCGCACTTTGGTCGTTTAAAAATGTCTTTTGATAGCCGCACGCTAATGCAGAAAATAAAGCTCGCTTATTATACAGAGTTTTAAATTTATTGGTAACTTTATTTAATATAAGCAACTTGTTATCATATTCTCATACAAATACATACGTAAGGAGACACTATGATTATCAGTGCATTAAATAACCCAAATTTCAAAGTGGGTTTACCAAAAGTTATCGCGGACATTTGCGATCATCTCAACACGTTAGATCTTGAAGCATTAGAAAATGGCCGTCATGATTTAAGCGAGCAAGTCTATATGAATGTCATGGAATTTGATACGGTTGAAGCGGATAGCAAACAAGCTGAACTTCACTACAAATATCTAGATATTCAATTACTTATTCGTGGTGAAGAAAATGTTGAAGTAAGCGCGACTTATCCAAACCTCAGCTTATACGATGAATATCGTGATGCAGATGATTACCAACTTACCCCGCAAATTGAAGATAAAAGCACGGTAACACTTTTACCAAAAATGTTCGCCGTCTTTTTCCCTTATGAACCCCATAAACCAGGTTGCACTGTAAACGGCAAATCAAGTTTTGTGAAAAAACTGGTGGTGAAAGTACCGGTAGAATTGATTTAATTATTTCGATTCATTAAAGCAAAAGTGCGGTTAAAGACTGCTGATTTTTGATCTGACCCCAAAAAGTTAGACTGTTATTTAAAGGATTGTTTTCGATATTGTACCGGACTCAGTCCTTTT
>NZ_JBTGNX010000019.1:0-15498 GCF_054332415.1 Haemophilus sp. SZY H56
TTGTTCAAGTTGTTTGATAATGTTAGACATTGTTTGATCCTTTATTGATCCTAGATGTAACTGAAACTAACTGTTATATTCGGCTTGTGCCTCTTTTAACAGCTTACGTTGTTCGTCAGTCAGAGCTAGGCCTTCTAATAGCTCAGGGCGTCGGAGCCACGTTCTTTGTAGCGATTGTTTTAATCGCCATTTCCGAATTTCTTCGTGATGTCCCGACATCAGCACGGGCGGTACAGTTAATCCCTCTAACACTTCCGGTCTGGTGTAATGCGGGCAATCTAATAAACCATCAGCAAAAGAATCTTCTTCTGCGGAGGCTTGTTTACCTAATACACCGGGAATAAAACGTGCAACAGCATCAATTAATGTCATTGCCGGCAATTCCCCACCGGTCAGAACATAATCCCCGATTGACCATTCTTCATCAATTTCAGTTTGAATCAATCGCTCATCAATACCTTCGTAACGTCCACATACCAAAATCAATTTCTGATTTTGAGCAAGCTCGGTTACACCGCCTTGATCGAGTTTACGTCCTTGTGGCGAAAGGTAAATCACCTTTGCGCCTTCTCCTGCCGCTGCTTTCGCAGCATGAATCGCATCCCGTAAAGGTTGCACCATCATCAGCATTCCCGGGCCACCACCATAAGGACGGTCATCCACAGTTTTATGCTTATCGAATGTAAAATCTCTTGGATTCCAACATTCCACTTGCAGAAGATTATGTTTTACAGCTCTACCTGTAACCCCAAATTCCGTAATCGCTTTAAACATTTCGGGGAATAATGAAATCACCCCTATCCACATAAAAAGCCTACTATATTACGTTTGTGCATACTTGAGATTAGAAACCAGCGTCCCAATCCACTTCAATTGTTTTCGTGGTGAGATCGACTCTTTTAACTACTTGTTCATACAAGAACGGAATTAACCGCTCTTGTTTTCCAAAAGCATCTTTGGTATTGGCTTTCACCACTAACACATCATTAGAACCGGTTTCCATCATCTCTGTTACCGTTCCCATTGTATAACCTTCTAAGTTTACGACTGAACAACCGATTAAATCGTGCCAGTAATAATCGCCTTCTTCTAGTTCTGGGAATACAGATAAATCCACACCAATTTCAACATTTGCTAAAGTTTGTGCGGCTTCACGATCATCAACGCCTTTCAATTTAACGATGATTTCGTGATTATGATGACGCCAGTTTTCTAATTCCGTTGGCTGCCATTCACCTTTGATTTTTAAAAACCAAGGTTGATAATCAAAAATGCTTTCAGCTTGTTCTGTTGATGAATAAATACGTAACCACCCACGGATACCGTAGGTTGAGCCTAATTTGCCCACAACTTCAATACGTTGTTGTTCCATATTTTCACCTATCTTAGTTTAAGAACTAAATCAAAAAGCGAGATTATGCTTTTTGAGCTTCTTTTACCAAAGTTGCAACACGGTCTGAAAGTGATGCACCTTGAGCAACCCAGTGGTTTACACGCTCAAGATCAACACGAAGACGCTCTGCGTTACCTTGTGCGATTGGGTTGAAGAAACCTACACGCTCAATGAAACGACCGTCACGTGGTGAACGACTGTCAGCTACTACGATTTGATAAAATGGGCGTTTTTTAGCTCCGCCACGAGATAAACGAATGGTTACCATAACCTTCCTCTAAATGTTTAATGACTAAAAGAATATTCTCAAACTCGAAAGTGATTTAAGAATATAGCTTACTTTTTTCTCTGTATATATAGACAAAAAGCCTGAAGATTTTACACTTTTTGAGCAAAAAAGCAAGCCACAAGCCCATTTCAACTTGAGAAATTCACCATAAAAAATGACCGCACTTCATCACAAAGTGCGGCCAAATTTTCATTCATTTATTGAATTAATAAACCCCTTGCGCCAACATTGCATCAGCCACTTTCACAAAGCCTGCAACATTTGCCCCGACAACATAGTTGATGTTTGCTTGACCAGCGACAGTGCCATATTTTTTACAGTTTGCATGAATATCTAACATGATACGATGAAGCTGTTTATCCACCTCTTCAGCCGTCCAATACAAACGTTGTGAGCTCTGTGCCATTTCTAAACCAGAGGTTGCTACACCACCGGCATTTGCTGCTTTACCTGGGCCAAATAACACGCCCGCCTCTAAAAATGCCTCTGTTGCTTCAATTGTGGTTGGCATATTAGCGCCTTCAGCAACTAATTTCACGCCATTTGCAATTAAGGTTTTAGCGTCTGCAATCTCTAATTCATTTTGGGTTGCACAAGGAAGCGCAATATCCGCTTTCACTTCCCAAGGGCGTTTACCTGCAAAATATTGTAAATCAAACTGTTCCGCAAATTCTTGAACGCGACCACGTTTTACATTTTTGAGCTCCAATAACGCAGCTAATTTTTCACGGTCAAAACCTTCTGGCAAATACACATAACCTGCTGAGTCAGAACAAGTTACCACTTTCGCACCGAGCTCCATCGCTTTTTCAATGGCATATTGCGCCACGTTACCCGAGCCAGAAACTAAAACGGTTTTACCTTGGAAGCAATCCCCTTTTTCAGCGAGCATTGCTTGTGCGAAATACACCAAACCATAACCCGTCGCTTCAGGGCGAATTAAACTTCCACCGAATGAAAGACCACGCCCCGTAAACACACAAGCAGCTTGGTTTGATAATTTTTTCATATAGCCTGCAAGATAGCCGACTTCACGGCCACCTACACCGATATCGCCTGCCGGCACATCGGTATCCGGCCCTACATGACGATAAAGTTCTGCCATTAACGCTTGGCAAAAACGCATGACTTCTGCATCTGATTTACCTTTAGGATCAAAATCTGAACCACCTTTCGCACCGCCCATTGGCAATGTGGTTAAGGCATTTTTAAATATCTGTTCAAAGCCTAAGAATTTTAAAATCGATAAGTTAACGGATGGATGGAAACGCATTCCGCCTTTATATGGACCAATTGCGCTGTTGAATTGAATACGGAAAGCTCGGTTTACTTGAACTTGACCTTTATCATCAGTCCACGCCACACGGAACTGAAATGCGCGCTCAGGTTCAACTAAACGCTCTAATAAAGCTTCTGAACGGTATTTAGGATTTGCTTCCAAGAAAGGCCAGATTGAAGTAAACACTTCACGAACGGCTTGTAAAAACTCAGGTTGGTGGCCATCACGTTGAGCCACTTTTTCGAGAAATTCGTCTAAGGATGCTACTGCTGACATAGGATTTTCCTTCTAGTAGTGAGTATGATGTGTGTAAAATTATTTTATTTCACCGTCTTCTTACGGTGTGCCTCCAATATAGCAATGGAAAAATCAATTTAGCAACAGTTTTTTTATAGAAAAAATGAAGAAAAAATAAAAAACGAGAAAATATTCAATATTTTCTCGTTTCTATTAGATAAGATCTAAAATCAGCATCTAAGCTAACACTTCAACTTAAAAAGTCCTTATTTATTTTTACCTTCTAAGTAAAGCCACTCTGCAACCTGCTTCGCAAAGTACGTTAAGATACCATCTGCACCCGCACGTTTAAAACAAAGCAATGATTCCATAATGCATTCTTTTTCTTTTAACCAACCATTTTGAATAGCTGCCATATGCATCGCGTATTCGCCAGAAACTTGGTAAGCAAAAGTCGGCACGCCGAAATACTCTTTCACGCGATAGACCATATCCAAATATGGCATACCTGGTTTTACCATCACCATATCCGCACCTTCTTGTAAATCAAGTGCGACTTCTTGCAAGCCCTCATTGCCATTTGCCGGATCAAGTTGGTAAGTTTTCTTATCGCCACCTTTCAGATTACCCGCAGAACCGACTGCATCACGGAATGGACCATAGTAATTAGACGCATATTTCGCTGAGTATGCCATAATTTGCGTGTTGATATGACCATTCTCTTCCAACGCCTGACGAATACGACTAATACGTCCATCCATCATATCACTCGGCGCCACAATATCAGCACCTGCTTCAGCGTGTGAAACAGCCTGTTTAATCAGGATATCTGTTGTGATATCGTTTAAGACATAGCCTTCTTCATCAATGATCCCATCTTGTCCGTGTAATGTATAAGGATCGAGTGCGACATCTGTTAACACACCTAATTCTGGATAAGCGCCTTTTAATGCTCTCACTGCTCGCTGTACCAAACCATTTGGGTTAAACGCTTCATCTGCCATTAAAGATTTTTTATCTTGCTCAACCACAGGGAATAATGCGATCACTGGCACACCGTATTTCACCAAAAGGCCTGCTTCAATTAATAATTGATCGATCGTTAAACGTTCAACTTTAGGCATTGAAGGCACTGGTTCACGATGATTTTCGCCTTCAATAATAAATACTGGATAAATTAAATCATTAGCTGTTAAGGTATTTTCTGCCACTAAACGACGGCTAAAATCATGTTTACGTAAACGACGAAGACGACGGGTTGGGAAACCGCCTAAAATTTGTTGAGTCATAATAATATTCCTGTTTTTTATGATGTTAAAAGGGCGTATCACCTACGCCCATTTTCTTAATCTTTGTGATTTAAATCAGCCTGATTTTCTACCGCACTTTCTTCATCCGTTGTCTCTTCTTCATTCTCTTTCGGTTGATAGAAACGAGCAACTAACAAGCCTAATTCAAATAAAAGGCACATCGGTACAGCGAGTAAAGTTTGAGAGAAAACGTCTGGTGGCGTTAAGATCATGCCAACAAAGAATGCTCCCACAATAATATAAGGACGTTTTGCCGCCAATGCTTTCGTGGTTGTGACACCTGTCCAGCAAAGCAAAATAATAGCAACGGGTACTTCAAAACACACACCAAATGCCAAGAATAACGCTAGCGCAAAATCAAGGTAACTACTGATATCTGTGGCGATAGCCACCCCTTCCGGTGCAGTTTGGGTAAAGAAACTAAACACAAAAGGGAAAACAATATAATAAGCAAATGCTACACCCCAATAGAATAAAACTGTACTGGAAAATAATAACGGATAAATTAAACGTTTTTCATGTTGATACAGCGCCGGTGCAACAAACGCCCAAATTTGATAAAGCAAATAAGGCACCGAAATAAACACCGATACAATCGCAGTTAATTTAATTGGTGTAAAGAAAGGCGTTTGGATATTGGTGGCAATCATGGTTGCGCCTTTTGGCATCACAGCCGTTAAAGGTGCAGCAACAAAATGATAAATATCATTAGAAAAATAAACCAACGCCACAAAAACCACTAAAATACAAATTACACAACGTAATAAGCGGTTTCTGAGTTCAACAAGATGGGTAATTAGCGGTTGGGAATCGTCCGTCGTATTGCTCATAATTATTCTCTAGGACTTAGCTTCAGATTTAGGTGCTGGTTGCAGTTCCACATCATCCGGCGAATAGTAATCAGATAAACGCTCGGTTAATTCAGCTTGTTCATGGGCTTCAAGTGCGGTCAAATCTACTTCTGTTTTTTCAAGTTCTGAAACTTCAGCAAGTTCATTCTCTACATGCTCTGTCGATGTTGTTTCAGCCAAATTTTCAGCCGCACTTTTAATTTCTTTAATTTGCTCTTCGACCGTTGTGCCCGCAGCAGCCGCTTTTTCTTCTAGCTCTGCACGCATTTTTTGAGCTTGCTCTTTTAGCTCTTCAACGGTTTTACTTAAGTCTGGGGAAAGCTGTTTTAGATTCAGTTGTTCCGCTTTCTTGATGCTATCTTGCAATTCTTGCAATTTAAGCTCTTGTTTTAATTCATTTTGAACATTAGCTGCCAACCCACGGATCGTTTTCACCCAGCCCATTACCGTGCGAATAGCCACAGGTAAACGCTTAGGGCCTAGTACTACTAAGCCCACAAGCATCAATAAAACAAGTTCGGAAAAACCAATATCAAACACGGTTATGCCTGTTCTTTATCTTTTACAGTTTCAGTTTTTTCAGCGGTTGTTGTACCGTCTTTAATTTGAGTAAATTCCGCATCTTTTTTCGGTTCATCGTCAGACATCGCCTTTTTAAAGCCTTTTACTGCTGCACCGAGATCAGAGCCCGCATTACGTAATTTTTTCGTCCCAAATACTAATAAAATCACGACTAATAAAATAATCATTTGTGCTGGGGATAAACCAAACATAGAAAAACTCCGTTAGAATTAAATTGAAAATTTGGGCTTGAATATACTCTTTTTATGCATTTGTCTCAAGAGGTAATTTTAAAAGTGCGGTCAAAAAATAATGTTATTTTCAACCGCACTTTATTCTTATTATTCAGCCAGTTCTGTTTGCTCGTGTGCCATCAATTCTTGACCCACATCGTCGAGCAAACTTAAGTAACGTTCATAATGTTTCAACATATCCGCAATTAATTCATCTTGATCCATATATTGCACATCATAACCCACTCGACCATCAAAGAAGTAAGTGTATGGCTCATAAGTCATACTATGCTGGATATGTGGCAAGTTATCGTCATTAATTAATTGCTCTGACACCTCACGACCGATAGATTTCACCCCATACATAAAGTCTCGCATCAAATCTTTCTGAATGACTAACTCGACTGCAGGTTCATCTTGATCAAATAGCGTGTTAATTTGTACGCTTAAGTCATATTTGCCAATCAACTCTTGACGTAATTCACGCATAGCCGGTAAAACCGTATGTTTAAGGAAACGTAAAATATCTTTTTCTTGCGTTTGGTTCATCATTTGTTCCAAACGTTCTTTCCACTTATCACCTGTCCAGAAAATACTGGTTGGATTAACTTTGGTATCAAAATATTTTTTATCTGCACTCAAGCCTTTCCATAAACTAAAGCACATCAGTAACATCAACATCGCAAAAGGTAATGCTACCAACAAGGTCATTGCCTGCAGGTTTGCCAAACCACCCGATTGCATTAAAACAATCGCGACGACTGACATTAATACACCCCACATTACGGCCTGCCAACGAGGTGCTGCAAGGCTTTTATCGCGTGATGCAATGTTATTTAATACATAAATACCGGAGTCTGCCGAGGTGATAAAGAATAAAGAAATCACCACCAAACTCACTAAACCGGTCACACCAGAAAGCGGTAAATAATCTAAGAATTTAAAAAGCAACGTTTCAGGCGAGGAAATCATTTGTCCTAACGTACCTGCAGCTTCCCCATCATTCAACCAAATGGCCGTATTACCAAATACAGTAAACCATAAGATGCCGAACATGCTAGGAATCACCAACACACCGAAAATAAATTCGCGAATGGTACGCCCTTTTGAGATACGCGCAATAAATAAACCTACAAATGGCGCCCAAGAACACCACCACGCCCAATACAGAATGGTCCAACCGCTAAACCAGCCAGTATGTTCTTGTTCATAAACATAGGTTTTGAAGCTTAATTGGACTAAGTTGCTGAGATAAGTTCCGATGTTGTCGCTAAAAGCGGATAACAAATAAAGTGTTGGCCCCGCCACTAATACGAAAATCAACAAACAGAAAGCTAATGTTAAATTCAGCTCACTTAAGATTTTTACCCCTTTTCCTACACCAGAAATCGCGGAAAATGTAGCTAAACTCATCACCACAGCAATCACAACAATTTGCAAGCTGAAGCTATTTTCGCTAATCCAGCCTAATTGATGTAAGCCTGCCCCCAATTGAGAAGCACCGAAACCTAACGTTGTGATAATACCGAATAAGGTAGCAAGTAGCGCCATAATGTCGATAAGATCGCCTAACTTGCCATTAATACGCTCTTTCAATAACGGATAGAAACAAGAACGCAATGCTAAAGGTAATTTGTAACGGAATCCAAAGTAAGCTAATGCCAACGCAATCGTGCCATACACCGCCCAGGCATGAATTCCCCAGTGGAATAAGGTGTGTAACAAAGCTTCTTGTTGCTTATGCTCTGCGCTGCCTGTGGTAATATCAGATAAGTAATGCGTCAATGGCTCTGCAACACCAAAGAACATCAACCCTACCCCCATGCCGGCAGCAAATAACATCGACAACCAAGAGAGAAAACCGAATTCAGGCTCTTCTTCATCATTGCCTAATTTGATATTACCTAGGCTACTGACTGATAAAATGACTAAAAAGCCCAAAAATACTGAGAATGCTAATACGTAAAACCAACTAAAGTTAGCAAAAATGCCCGATTTGGCGGCATTTAATAAAGTTTGCGTTTGTTCAGGTGCGATTAAAATCATCGCGACAAGTAACACCACAAAAAATAACGTTGCACCAATCACTAAAGGATTGAACGACGTTTGCTTTTCCATAAATTTAGATAAAGACAACGCTTTCCCCTTAAAAATTAAGTGAATAAAAATAAAATCAGATTAAATAAAACAAGGCCTTAAGCCCTAAATGGTGCGATGGAACCATCGCAAATAACAGCACGGAGAAGTGCGATTTTGAAGGAAACGCTCAGTAGGATTTGAGTGGATTGTTTCCAAAAGTGCATTTATGGTATCAAAAAATACCAATTGTTTCAAATTAGGAAAATATTGATGGTATTTAATTTAAGTAGTATTTTTAACTGATATAATGAATTACAAAACTTGCTCAAACAAGACAGTAAAAGAAAACGTTTTATTTAATGTGTTGTAGATAAAACAATTTCTTAATGCAGCTTCAGTAAGCTTATCAAACGTCTGATCATCTAAATCAGATGAAATAAAAATTTTAATTTTACAATCGGTTATGTGTGGAGGTTCATCATAACCATGCACACCAAGTAAGGTTAAAGGATTGGCTAGATTGAGCCAAATTTTTCCTTCCATTTCCACAATATCGGCACGTTGTTGAGCAAAATGTGCTTTTACACTACTCAAAATGCCACCTAAAATAGAAACAGCAAAATAATCTACCGCACTTTTCTGTAACGATTGGTTATCAAAATTGACTTGTGAATAGAGAGAAATGTTGTCATTCGGAGTGAATAATTTAATTTCTTCTCCGCGTAATACGGCTCGATATTTAGCTGTAAAACATTCACTTTCAGGTACGTTATACATAACGTTCCCTCAATATTAATTTTGCTTCATTTAATACCTTAAGTTTGGCTTCAATAATGTCAAATCCATTTAAAGGGCGGTTGGAAAAAGTAGCAAATCCACAATCTGGATTTAGCCAAATTTGCTCTGGTGGAAGGAAGTTTAAGGCTTTTTCTGCCCGTTGAACAATCTGCGCTACGGTTTCTACCTCATCAGAACGAGGATTAATGACGCCTAAGCCTAAAATACATTTTTGTCTTAAGATTTTACTTTCTAATAACGAACTTAATTCTCCAGCTCTTGGCGTAGAAAATTCGAGCATTAAAATATCAGGTAATGCCGATTCAAATAAATCCACTAATGACGTATAAGGTCCGCGTAGTAATACACTCTCATCTTTGCTCCAGTTACCACGGCATACATGTAATGCGGTTTTGATATTTTTATTTCTTGCATACTCAAAGATTTGAGTAATTAAACTTTTCGCAAACTGTAGTTCCGCTGCAAAATCTTGTTTTTCGCTTAACGCGGCACACATAAATGAACGTGTTTGATGATGGCTAAAAATAACTTCTGTCAAAACAGGCTCATCAAATTGAACTACACTTACACCTAGCTCACACAAATGATCAATTTCTTGCTTTAATATAGCTACAACATCCTTCGCCATTTCTTCTTTTGATGAATAATGTAGCCCTGACACAGACGAAAGCCACATGGATCGAGCCATTAAGTAAGGCCCTGGCAAGGTTGCTTTAATTGGTTGCTTGGTTAGATTTTTTAGTAGTAGCATTTCATCTGCTACTAAAGATTGTTTGTAGCTGATTTTTCCCACGCCAATAGCATTTTTTATGGAAAGTGCGGGAACATCCAAGGTTTCTAGCATTGACTCAAAAATTTGCTTTTCTTTAATGTGATCGAGCATTTCACTCATGCTCATCAAGATTGCGCCTTGAATTTTTTGTGCAATAAAAGAAAGGTAATTGTCGCGAAGTAATTCGCCACTCGTGATAATATCAATGCCAGTACGTTGTTGAAGTTCGACAATTTGTTTTGTTTCTTGAACAACGATTTGCTTAAGCTCTGTTGTGGTTATTTTACCGAGTACGTGCTTTTTACGCGCCATCAAAAGTGCTTGACTACGAGGCATTGAGCCTAAAAGGGAAGTTGTGAAAAGTTCCATAGAAAATCCACAATGATGGGCGTTTATTACACGCCCATCATGATATATCAATCTTAAAAGAATTTTAAATATTCATTGGCAGCTTGTAATTGAGCAAAACCTTCTGTTCTACCCGCAACCCAACGTTTTAATCCTTCCAAATCCATCATTTCTTTATGTTCTGGATTGTTATAATCCATTTTGAACAAGGTTTCGGTGAATGCATTGAATTTGGTTTCATCTAATCCCACGCGCCCACTAAAAATACAATGGTCAAATGATGGTGTTTTTGCGAGTACTCGAACTGTTGCAGGATCGAGCGTACCATCTTTTGTCCAACGTTCAAAATTGAAATCTAACATCCATGTTGCCGCAACTTGGCGAGCTTTTAATGCATTGGCTGCATCTAATTCACCGCCTACATGATCACCGTGTAAACCAACACCCACATCAAAGCGTTTTTCTACATAATCTTGACCAAATTCCAAGCCATGTTGATGTAAAAACTCGATTGGAATTAACCGCGCTTGTGGGGAATCAATCGCACCAAAAGCTATAGTTTTATTTTTTAAATCTTCAATAGATTGTATAGTTGGATCATTAACAACTAAATAGCTTTGACGATCTTGGTCGGTATCACGCATTGCACCATTTAAAGTTTTACCAGCACTACGCAAGTAACCATCTAACCAAGCAAGGGGAGAGTTCCACGCCACATCAATTTCATTATTGAGTAACGCATCAACTTGTCCTTTGTAGTCTTTGAAATAGACTGGCTCAATAGGGAAACCTTCTTTTTCGAAAAAGTCTGCAATAATGCCCCAAATAACTGTCACTTGTGGGGCGTAGATTACCGCCCCGATTTTTAATTTCTCACTCATTTTTCACCACTCTTTATGGAATTTGTTGACCTGTAATGGCTTTACCTAACCAAATATTTAGCACATCGACACTTGGCGCCATTACTTGGCTTGCTAATGCATCACGTAAATAGCGTTCCATTGGCCCCATTTTGTTATAAGCCTTGCCACCGCCAATACGCATACCAATTTGAGCAAGAGTAATAGCGTTTTCGCTCGCAAGAATACGGGCTGCTAATAATTTAGCTAATGCATCTGCATCACCTTCTGTGGCTGCACGAGCCGCATCTCGCGTAGCGCATACTGCAGCATTCGTGTTTGCATAGATTTTGGCTAAATGAATTTGCACGGTTTCAATTTCTGCTAATGCAGTGCCCGATGTGTATTTACGGTGTGTTGAATGTTTAATTGCCTCGGTAAGCACAGCTTTACATACGCCACTATAGACAGCTGCTAAACCACAAATAAAGGCTGGTGCAATGCCACCAAATACTTGTTCTGCGCCTGCGCCAACTTCGCCAATACGCCAGCTACGATCTAATGGCATATCGGTCATTCGCATAAAGCAAGAGACATTGCTACGCATACCTAAGCCATTCCAGCTATCAGCTTCAAAAGTTAGGCCTTGAGTACCAAGTGGAAGCACCCAGTTATCAATAGTTTCACCATTTTCAGAAGGTAAAAGGGCTAAATAATAAGAAGCATAATTTCCTGATGTCACCATGGATTTTAAGCCATTGAAGACTGCATGTTCAGCATTGAATTGTGCGATTGCATCGGTGATATAGAAGTGAGTTCCTGTGCCTAACTCACTATAGGCGAGTGCAGCAAAGGTTTGATTTTGAACAATGTCAGAAAAGATTTTTTGTTTGAGTTGATCGCTACCAAATAGATTTAAACAATTCACTGCAACGTTACTCATCATATAACAGAGACCGGCAGAGGCTGAACTTTCAGCTAACGCCATACAGACTTCAGCATGTTCTTTCAGGGTTAACCCCATTCCACCATATTCTTTGGGAATTAAAAGTGAAAACCAACCGCCTTTACCTAATTCCTTAAATGCCTGAACAGGAAATTCTTTTTTTTGATCGAGTTCGTCTGCGTAAGGCTCAATAAACTGTTCCGCTAACTTTCTCACCTGAGTATAGATTTGCGACATAATATATCCTTATTTTGTGTTGAGAAAAACTTTCTACGAGGTCGATATTATTATGCGCTATTTCTTTTTTCTAGTATTTAATTCAAAATAATTTCAGTAATGTGATGTGGATCATGATTTTTTAGACCGTGAAGATTCACGGGGAAAAAGTGCGGTCAGAAAAATCTCTAAATTTCTGACCGCACTTTGAGCTAATAGTATTCATATGAGTTTATAATTATTGAGCTTGGATGATTAACATTATCAAATTCTTCAATCTTCACCACATTACCATGATCATCCACCGTATTTTTCCAACGCTTTATGGAAGATACACTACCATCACCAAATCCATAAGGCGGAAAGTCTTCAAGTTTGATCGGATATCCATTTACATCAAAAGTTCTTACCACTTTTCCACCATGCATGTATTCTGTTTGTTCAACTAATTTGCCATCAACATATTTATTGGTATATTTGGTAGATTCATTATTAAAAAGCTCATTTCTAATTTCTACAAGATTGCCCTGTTCATCATAATGATGACTATATTTATTCATGCCATTTTCAAGTTTTTCGCACCTTTCCTCACAAGACTCATCTTCCGTTTTTTCAATGATGAGCAATCCATTTTTATCATAAGTATTTTCAGATATGATCCTATCAAGCATACCTTTCGCTTTATACTTATGGATTACTGTCAATGAATTATCAGCATTCGTGTGATAAAGATATTCGATAGCATCATTATCACCTTCTATAAAAGATTTAATCAAATGTCCTTTTTCATCATACACAAAGTTTTGTATCTGAGCGAAATTCCCTAATGTTTCTTCTTTAGTTTTAAATCCCCGCGGATTAAAAAAAGTAATCTTATGCTCCAAAATCGAAGAATCCTTGGGATCGATCAATTTCATTTCCCATTTTTTTACAGGGCCTTTCAAATTTAATAAGGCTAAGTCTGTTTTCATCTGTGCAAAAACAGCCGTATAACATAAGGTCAGAATACATCCGAATATAATACGTCGCATAAAAACTCCGGTTAGCAAAATAATTAAAAAGTGCGGTCAGAAAAAACGTTAAATTTCTGACCGCACTTTGTTAGGTGTTGATTAAATTCGTTCTTCGATAATGCCGCCACCTAAGCAGACTTCATCAAGATAAAATACCGCTGATTGACCTGGTGTGACCGCGGCTTGCGGTTCGTCAAAAATTACTCGAATACAATCGTCATCAATCGGCTCAACCAAACAAGCAATATCCGTTTGACGATAACGAGTTTTCACGGTGCAACGGAACGCCTCACGCACGGGTTCGCGATTTACCCAGTGGAGCTGTTTGGCAATTAAGCCTTTGGAGAACAAGCGTGGATGATCATGTCCTTGTGCCACAATCAATTCATTGTTTTCGACATCTTTATCCACTACATACCAAGCTTCATCACCAGCATTTTTTAATCCACCGATACCCAGCCCTTTACGTTGCCCGAGCGTGTGGTACATCAAGCCTTCATGGCGACCAATAATCTCGCCATCTACAGTACGGATATCACCCGGTTGTGCAGGCAAATAACGCGCCAAGAAATCTTTAAATTTACGCTCACCAATAAAACAAATACCCGTAGAATCTTTTTTCTTCGCAGTAATTAAACCTAAATCTTCCGCAATAGCACGTACAATCGGCTTTTCAATTTCACCTACAGGGAAAAGGCTTTGGCCTACCTGATTTTTACTCAAGGTGTAAAGAAAATAACTTTGATCTTTGTTGCTATCTAAACCCCGCAATAGTTCAGCCTGATCATCTGCCCCGCGACGACGCACATAATGGCCGGTAGCAATATAATTAGCACCTAAATCTTCTGCCGCATATTCTAAGAAAGCTTTAAATTTAATTTCTTTATTGCACAGAATATCGGGGTTTGGCGTACGACCGGCTTTGTATTCTGTTAAGAAATGTTCAAACACGTTATCCCAATATTCCGCGGCAAAATTAATTTTATGCAGTTTAATGCCTAGTTTGTCGCATACTGCCTGCGCATCAGCTAAATCCGCTGCTGCCGTACAATAATCGGTATCGTCATCCTCTTCCCAGTTTTTCATAAACAAGCCTTCCACTTGGTAGCCTTGTTGTTGAAGAATAAACGCAGAAACGGAGGAGTCTACCCCACCAGACATACCACAAATGACTTTTTTAGTGGCATTTTCGGCAAGTTGTTCTGCACTCAAAGGTGCGAAATGTTGATTATAAGTATTTGAAGTTAACATAAGTCTCCCGTAACTTCGGTTAAGGCGAAGCACATTGGTTGTTGATAAATAATAGCTACTTTATTGCTGAATAATTGATGTATCTTCTTTTAAAATATAAGAAGGCTCATCATTAAAAGAAATTTTATAAAACGTTTTACCCGATTCGCCTACAATCTCCTTGAAAGTTTGGCAAGGAATATCGGTTGCTTTTAATGTAAATAAAGTCGGCATATTTTCAATTTCAGCCGCTGTTTTACTCAATACCGATTTACTATAAATAGGTGTATCTTTTTGGATAAGTACATCAGGATAAGAATTAGAGGTATCGGGTTCCTCATCATCAAAAATACCTTTTTCAAGCACTAATGATTTTTTATCACCTAATTTTATTTGATCCTGTTCAGCCATATAAACTGAGCCTGTTCCATAACGAATCTCTGTAGCAGAAAACATCGGCATTGTATTTAACCATGCTCCCGCTTTTACAAGAATAACGGGTTTATTAAATTCAGAATCTGCATATAAATTAAGATCTGCATTTACCTTTGCGGGGTAATATCCTGCAAAGGTAAAAGATGAAACCGTCAATAAAATTAATGTATAAACAAATTTTAATAATCTCATCAATTTATTTCACTTCATAAAATTGCGAATCATCGTCTTTCTTCGCAAATTTTTGTTCGTACTCAGCTTTGGCATTTTCATCACCAGCATCTAATTTTTCTTGTAAAGTGTCGCAAGGTTTATCGCAGTCACAGGCTTTGGCAATACCGAGTGATGAAAGTCCGCCACAGCTGCCTTTTAAGGCTTGCTTTTTAAAGATAAAGCCTACTGACATCAATACGATGATTGCCACAAAAGCTAATAGAGTAAAAAATAACGTTTGCATGATTATTCCTTATTTTCGAGTAATTTTTGGAAGGCTGAGGACATTTTCGTTTCAAAGCCTTGTTCCGTTTTCATGATTAAATACACTGGAATATTTTCTTTCTCGGCCACTTCAAGTGCTTTATTTTCACCGAGTACAAATAAACCTGTAGATAAGCCATCAGCCGTCATCGAACTTGGTGCAAGCACGGTAATTGAGGCTAAATGATGCTG
>NZ_JBTGNX010000020.1:0-14673 GCF_054332415.1 Haemophilus sp. SZY H56
TTAAAAGGACTGAGTCCGATACAATATCGAAAACAATCCTTTAAATAACAGTCTAACTTTTTGGGGTCAGATCAAAATCAACCGCACTTTTTTATTATTTCAACAAATATGCACGTAATTGTGCAAAATCGTCATCCATTTCATCAGAAAGTAATGGCAATTTATTATGTTTATCTAACGCTTCTGGCAATGGAAGATCGAGCGAAAGAATACGCTCTACAGACTCTTTAAATTTCGCAGGATGTGCCGTACATAAGAAAATACCGGTTTCATCCGCTTTAAGTTGGTCTTTCAATACTTGATAGGCGATCGCGCCGTGTGGCTCACATAAATAACCTTTTGCATACATCGCTTTTAAGGTTTCTTCTGTTTCGCCATCGCTTAACATACCTGAACCTAAATCACTTAAATTCCAGCCATTGCGTTTGAATAGTTCTTCTACACGCGGCCAGTTGTTCGGACGACTGACATCCATCGCATTAGAAAGCGTGGCTACAGTCGCTTTAGGTGCCCAGTTACCTGATTCTAAATAACGTGGCACGGTATCATTCGCATTGGTTGATGCAATAAAGTGTTTAATTGGTAAACCTAATGTTTTTGCAATTAAACCTGCGGTTAAATTACCAAAGTTACCACTTGGTACAGAAACTACGACATTATCACGTTTTTCTTTTGGTAACTGCGAGACCGCTTCAAAGTAATAACAAACTTGCGCCAATAAACGGCTAATATTAATGGAGTTTGCTGAATTTAGACCAATCGCCTGACGCAGTTCTTCATCATCAAATGCTTGCTTCACTAACGCTTGGCACGCATCGAAATCGCCATTAATCGCAACAGTGCGGATATTCCCACCTAAAGTACAGAATAGTTTTTCTTGTAATGGGCTGATTTTGCCTTTCGGATATAAAATCACGACATTGATGTTTTCCAACCCGTAAAATGCATGCGCAACTGCCGCACCAGTATCGCCCGAAGTGGCTGTTAAAATAGTAATTTTGCCATCACCACGTACTGCTGCGAGTGCTTGTGCCATAAAACGACCACCAAAGTCTTTAAACGCTAAGGTTGGACCATGAAATAATTCAAGGGCATAAATATTGTCTTCCACTTTTTCTAATGGTGCCATAAAGGTGAACGCATTTTTCACCATCGCATCCAAAGTGGCTTTCGGCAATTCTTCACCGATTAAGGCGCCAAGAATTTTTTGGCTACGTTCAACCAATGGTAAGGCTAATAACTCATCAATATTGGTTAAAGCGGGGATCGTTTCAGGAAAGAACAAACCTTGATCTTTGCCAAGTCCTTGACGTACTGCTTGCGCAAAATTCACTTGTTCTTCAGGGTGTTTGATATTGTACAAATTCATTGTATATCCGTTAATTATAGAGTTTTAATAAAATGTTATTCCCCTCTTATAAAAGAGGGGATAAAAGCGATTTATTGTTTAACCGAGCTCTCTCGCGCCATCATTATCGACCTTACAAACATGCACAAAGCCTTCATTGTTTTGTAAATAATAATTTTCTAAATAAGTCGCGAGTTTTGTTGCGGTTTGCAAATCAGGTGCAATGGAGAACATCGTTGGGCCAGAGCCTGAAATCCCCGTCGCTAATGCACCTAAATCACGAGTAGCTTGTTTCACTTCTGCGAAGTTTGGTAATAAAGCCTCTCGATAAGGTTCCGCAATCACATCTTTCATCATCATCGCGGCAAGGTTTTCTTGATGAGTGTGACATGCGTGCACAAAGCCACCTAAATGCCGACCATGAGAAATCACATCTTGACGTGTGTAGCTTTTTGGTAAAATTGCACGTGCTTCAGCGGTTGAAACCTCAATGCCTGGGTAAGCTAAGACCCAATACCAATTATCAAAAAATGGCAGTTTTTGGCAAATGTTACCGAGGGATTGTACCATAAATTGCACTCCGCCTAAGTAACAAGGTGCCACATTATCATAATGGATAGAACCAGAAATACGACCTTCTAACTCGCCCATCATTTCTAACAATTCCATTTTTGAAAATGCTTCATCGTGGAATTTATTTAATGCCACTAATGCAGCCACAATAGAACAGGCACTTGAGCCTAATCCCGAACCAATCGGCATATTTTTCTCAAGGGTCAAACGCAATGGTTTGACTCTCACATTGCGTAATTTTAATTGCTCACTAAACAGCACATAGGCCTGATACACGATATTTTTTTGCGGCTCTTTTGGCAATTTACGCACAAAATAGCCCGCACTTTCGAGCTCGAAACCACTTAGAATAGACTCAATCTGTACGACATCACCTAATAATGAACCATCAATCGGTGAAATGGCTGCGCCTAATGTGTCAAACCCTACACTAATATTTGCACTCGATGCTGGAGCATAAATTCTTAACATGTTAAGTCCTTTTTAGTGGTGTAATGTTCTTAAAATATCCGCAAAGATGCCTGCTGCAGTCACGGCATTACCCGCACCGTAGCCACGTAATAGCAACGGAATTGGTTGATAATAACGCGTATAGAATGCAAGGGCATTTTCACCGTCTTTCACCTTATACAATGGATTATTTTGATCCACTGCAATGATTGACACTTTGCAATGGCCATCTTTAATTTGGCCTACGTAACGCAATACTTTGCCTTCTGCTTTCGCAGCTTCAACACGCGCTTTAAATTCCGCATCTAATTGTGGCAACATCGCCATAAATTCATCGGCTGATTTGCCTTCAGAGAAGCCTTTCGGTAACACGCCTTCCACTTCCACATCGGAAAGCTCAAGTTCTAGACCTGCTTCACGCGCTAAAATAAGCAATTTACGTGCCACATCTTGACCCGATAAATCATCTCGAGGATCGGGCTCTGTAAAGCCTTTTTCTCGAGCAAGTGCGGTCACTTCAGAAAGAGAAAGTCCTTCTTCTAATTTACCGAAGATGAAAGAAAGCGAGCCAGATAAAATACCCTCAAAATACTCAAGTTCATCTCCCGCTGCCAATAAATTCTGTAAGTTTTCGATAACAGGTAAACCTGCGCCTACGTTGGTTTCATACAAGAATTTATGTTGACTCGCTTGGGCATTGTGACGTAATTCATGGTAATAGGCTAATTCACGGGTATTCGCTTTTTTGTTTGGGGTTACCACGTGGAAGCCTTCTTTTAACGCACGCGCATAAAGTCCTGCGACCGATTCAGCTGTTGTACAATCAACAAAGACTGGGTTCACCACGTGATGTAATTTAATGAAAGATAACAACACATCAAAATCAGAAGGTTGGGTTGCATTTTCAAGGTCTGCTTTCCAATTATCTAAATTCAACCCGTTTTCATCCAAAAGCATTTTTGTTGAATTCGCTAAGGCACAAACACGGATTTCAATATCCTTCTTTGCAAGGTACTCTTTTTGTTGTTTGATTTGTTCAATCAATTCACCGCCTACACCACCGACGCCGACTAGAAACATATCGACGACTTTCTTATTATTAAAAAGGGCTTGGTGAGTCGCTTTCACAGCTTCAATCGCTTTATTTTGCGCCACTACTGCTGAAATTGAACGTTCAGAAGAACCTTGTGCAATTGCTACTAAGCTAATATTCGCTTGAGCCAATGCAGAGAAGAAACGAGCAGCAATACCCTTAGCTTGTTTCATACCATCGCCCACAACAGAGATAATAGAAAGATCTTTTGCCACTTCAATTGGTTCTAAGTCATGGGCTTTTAATTCTGTCGCAAATTCTTGTTCTAAAATCGCTTTCGCAGCATCTGCTGATTTTACTGGCACACAGAAACTAATACTGTATTCAGAAGAAGATTGAGTGATTAAAATCACCGAAATACCAGCTTTTGACATCGCAGAGAAAACGCGAGCGGCCATTCCCACCATACCTTGCATACCAGGTCCTGAAACGTTAAACATCGCCACGTTATCAAGGTTAGTAATCCCTTTCACTTGTAAACCTTCAGATTTTACATGACCATCAATTACAGAACCTGGCGCAGATGAGTTACCCGTATTTTTAATTACACATGGAATTTGTTTTGGTAATAATGGACCAATTGTACGCGGATGGATCACTTTCGCACCAAAATAAGAAAGTTCCATTGCTTCACGATAAGAAAGGCTTGGTAATAAACGTGCATCTGGTACTAAACGTGGATCACAAGTATAAACGCCGTCTACATCAGTCCAGATTTCGCAAACAGATGCGTCTAAACAAGCCGCTAAACAAGCGGCTGAATAATCAGAACCATTACGCCCTAATAACACTAATTCACCTTTGTCATTGCAAGCGGTAAAACCTGCCATTAAGACAACTTTATCTTTTCCGATACTTTTCGCATCAACGCGCTTTGTAGATTCTGCAATATCAACTGAAGATTCTAAGTAGCCGCCTTGTGCTAATAATTGCTTAACTGGATCTACAATGTGAACATTGTATCCACGTGCTTCAAACCAGGCTTTCATCATGGCAATCGATAACTTTTCACCACGGCAGTCGATGGTTGCTTTCACTTTATCTTCTACTTTGCCAGCTTGGCGGATTTCTTCTAATAAACCTTGAATTTGGGTAAATTCTGCATCAATAATAGCTTTGATAGCGGCAAGATCAAATTTATTATTTTCAGCATACAAACCATTAATGATGTTATAGAAAATTTCAATGGCTTCGTCAAAGTGGGTATCGGTTGGTTGGTTTAATGCAGCTTTTTCAGAGAGGGCAACAAGATGATTGGTGATTTTAGCAGGAGCGGATAACACACCGGCTGCTTGTTCTTCTAAATGAGCTTTTTCGATTAATTGAGCCGCTTGCGAGAAACGCTCAGGGTTGGCTAATGAAGTGCCACCAAATTTTAATACGCGCATGATAATATCCTCAGATGTTGTGATTTTTAAATATTAAAAAACCCGCACTAGATTGATGCGGGTTTTCCTGATCCTGTTTGCTACGCACTAACCCGCCCCATTAATTGTCGTAATGGTCATAATAATGGTGGTAATAGTGAAAGTGCGGTTATTTTTCATTGTATTTTTACCTTGAAAAAAGATATGTTTAGAAATACCGAAAAAGCGCAAGTTTGTCAAACATAAAATCGAAAAAGTGAAGCTTTTTTCCTAAAAATCATTACGTTGGTGTAGAATAAGAAAACTTAACATTGCTCAGGAAGGAAATGATGACAATTCAACAATCACTCGAAAACATTCATCAACAAATCCAAACATCTACTCAACTTGCACATCGTCCTGAAAGTGCGGTCACTTTATTGGCAGTTTCTAAAACCAAACCCAATGAAGCAATTTTAGAAGCCTATCAAGCCGGACAAAAAGCATTTGGGGAGAACTACGTTCAAGAAGGCGTAGATAAAATTCAGTATTTTGAAGCACAGAATATTCAACTTGAATGGCATTTTATTGGGCCATTACAATCTAATAAAACGCGTCTTGTCGCTGAACATTTTGATTGGATGCAAACGCTAGAACGTGCCAAAATTGCCGATCGTTTAAATGAACAACGCCCTACCAATAAAGCGCCTTTGAATGTTTTAATTCAAATTAATATCAGTGATGAAGCCAGTAAATCAGGTATTCAACCGAGTGAAATGATTGAGTTGGCAAAACACATTGAAAATCTACCGCACTTATGTTTACGTGGATTAATGGCGATTCCTGCACCAACAGATAATATTGCTGAACAAGAAGCCGCCTTTAGCCAAATGAAACAATTATTTGAGCAGCTTAAAGTCGCCTTGCCTCATCAGCAAATTGATACGCTTTCTATGGGAATGACCGATGATATGCAAAGTGCCATCAAATGTGGCTCAACGATGGTACGCATTGGTACGGCCATTTTTGGGGCGAGAGATTATTCAAAAAAATAATGAATAGAGAATAAAAAAGCGGTCAAAATTGACCGCTCTTTGATCAGAATTTAATTAAACTTCTTCACTCTTTTCAGAGAAACGTTCAATCTTCGCACCTAAACAACGAAGTTTATCCTCAACGTGCTCATAACCACGATCGATGTGATAAATACGATCTACGATAGTTTCACCACTTGCGATACATCCTGCTAACACAAGACTGATTGATGCGCGTAAATCTGTCGCCATCACTTCTGCACCAGAAAGATGCTCAACACCGTGACAAACTGTCGTGTTACCTTCAATCTCAGCTTTACCACCCATACGAATTAATTCTGGAATGTGCATAAAGCGATTTTCAAAGATGGTTTCAGTAATGATACTTGTGCCTTCAGCCACCATGTTTAATAAGGTGAACTGTGCTTGCATATCTGTTGGGAAGCCTGGATGTGGTGCAGTACGAATATTGACAGCTTTCGGACGATTGCCATACATATCCAATGTAATGCTATCTTCAGTCACTTCAACTTCTGCGCCTGCTTCACGGAGTTTATCAATCACCGCATCCATGGTATCTGCTTTGGTATTTTGACATACCACGCGACCACCAGAAATGGCACCCGCAATTAAGAATGTACCGGTTTCAATACGATCTGGCACAATGCTGTGCTCGCAGCCTGTTAAGCGGTCAACACCTTCAACGACAATGTGATCTGTCCCGGCACCTGTAATTTTCGCCCCCATTTTGTTGAGGAAATCTGCCGTATCAACAATTTCTGGCTCGCGAGCAGCGTTTTCAATGATTGTTGTACCTTTTGCAAGTGTTGCAGCCATCATGATAGATAAAGTTGCACCGACACTCACTTTTTCCATCACAATACGTGTACCTACAAGACGATCTGCAACAACCGCTTTAACATAACCTTCATCAAGCTCAATTGTTGCACCGAGTTTTTCTAAGCCGCTAATGTGAAGATCAACCGGACGTGCACCGATAGAACAACCACCTGGTAAAGAAACTTGACCTTGATTAAAACGAGCCACCAACGGTGCTAGTGCCCAAATAGAGGCTCGCATGGTTTTTACTAATTCATACGGTGCAACGAAGTGATCAATTTTAGAACAATCTAATAATACAGCACCTTCAGCATCACGCTCTGCCACCACACCAAGTTTGTGCAAGATTTTTAAGGTTGTATCAATATCTTTTAGTTCTGGTACGTTTGTTAATTTAACCGGCTCAGTTGCCAAAATTGCAGCAAAAAGAATAGGAAGTGCAGCATTTTTTGCACCTGAGATGGTCACAGTACCACTTAAGCGAGATTGCCCGCCATAAACACGAAATTTTTCCATAGAAAATCCTAGCTTGCTTGATGTAATAGACGATCCATTTTCCACTTTGCAGTGGTATAGGTTTTAATCGTTAAAGCGTGAATTTCGCCAGTTTGAAAGTAAGGCATTAATGGCGCGTAGATGGTTTGTTGCTGTTTTAATTTAGAAAGTGCTGAGATTTCATCACTTACTACAATCACACCAAAGTGAGCATTTTCACCTTGAGCATAAACCTCATCTACATTCAGGCTTTCTTTTAAAATACGTTCAATTTCTTGCAGTTCCATTCGGATTTCCGTTTTAATTATGGTCGATAAAAGTGCTAATCCAATGAGATAAATTCACTAAATCAGCAAGGGTTAATAGCTGTTCTGGAGGGTTTATCAACCGCACTTTTTTATTTGGTAACTGCTCGCAATCGTGTAGAAAATCACACAATAATGCAAAACCAGCAGAATCAATTCGATTGATTTCAGTTAAATCAAATTCAATGAGACTTTGATTGTTTTGCTTTTCTGATAAAAAAGAAGCACGTTGTTGCCATAATGGTAACAACGTGTTGCGGGATAGCTCCCCCGATAATTGGAGAGCTATCTTATCATTATTTTGGATTAAATCCCACTTTAACGCAGTCATTCGCTTATTTGCTCAATGTCACTGGTGCTGCAGCAGATTTTTGAATTTGAGCAGTTAATGCTTCAATACCTTGTTGACGTAAGATACCGCTCCATTCATTTTGTTTAGTGACAACCATGCTCACGCCTTCTGCAACCATGTCATAAGCTTGCCATTCGCCAGTTTTACTGTTTTTACGCCATTTAAAATCTAATTTGATTGGCGCTTGCCCACCATTTTGTACAATATTAACACGAATGCTCACTAGGTTTTTATCACCTACCTCTTTAGCCGGTTCAATTTGAATATTTTGATCAGTGTAAGCGGTTAACACTTGTGCATAAGCTTGTTCAATAAAATCGCTGAATGCTTTAAAGAATTTTTCACGTTGTTCTGGTGTGGTTGATTTAAAGTGTGAACCTAACACCAAAGAACCTGCATAGTTTACTTGCACGTAAGGTAATAAATCGTTACGCACGATAGTACGTAAATAATTTGGATCCTTTTTAATTTTTGCCTGATTGTTTTTTATATCGGCAAATAACTTATCTGATGCTTGTTGCATCAACACATAAGGACTGGTTTCTGCACGTACAGTTTGAGTCACAAAAAGCGTAGCCACTGCAAATGCCATTAGGCTAAACCATTTTTTTAACTGAATAAATTTCATCATAAATCTCCCAAATAAAGATTATTATTTTACATCTGGTTCTGCTTTGTCAGCATTACCATCTACTTTTTTATCACCGTAAAGGAACTGACCGATTAAATCTTCCAATACCATTGCGGATTTCGTGTCTTGAATTTGGCTACCGTTTTTTAGCATTGCGGTTTCACCATCATCAAACCCCATGCTTAAAGCGATATATTGCTCCCCCAATAATCCCGATGTTTTGATCGATAACGAACTGTTTTCCGGAATTTCTTGATATTCTTCATTAATCGCAATACTGACTTTTGGTAAGTACGATTTTTCGTCTAACTTAATATCAGACACGCGACCAATGACTACCCCACCAAGTTTAAGTGGCGCTCGGACTTTTAGTCCACCAATATTGTCAAAAGTTGCAGTCACTGTGTAAGATTTTGTTTCACCAAAACCTTGTACATTTGCTACGCGTAAGCCTAGAAACACTAACGCAGCGATACCGAGTAGTAAAAATAAGCCTACCCAAAATTCATATTTAATTGTTTGTCGCATAAAAATACCCTATTAGCCTGCCCCAAACATAATGGCAGTTAAGATGAAATCGAGCCCAAGTACCACAAGTGATGCGTGGACAACTGTTCTAGTTGTGGCTTGACTGATACCTTCAGATGTTGGAATACAATCATAACCATTGAATAACGCAATCCACACCACCGCAATGGCGAAAAATACGCTTTTAATAAATCCGTTTAGAATGTCATAGCTCCAGCTGACAGCATTTTGCATCACTGACCAGAAGCTACCTGCATCGACACCTTTCCAATCCACGCCAACAAGCGAGCCGCCCCAAATACCAATCGCGGTAAAGAGAATCGCAAGAATTGGCATCGCAATCACGCCCGCCCAAAAACGCGGTGCAATCACACGACGTAATGGATCGACTGCCATCATTTCAAGGCTGGAAAGTTGTTCTGTGGCTTTCATCAAGCCAATTTCAGCCGTTAGTGCTGAACCCGCTCGACCCGCAAATAAAAGTGCGGTCACTACTGGACCTAATTCACGTAATAAAGACAGTGCCACAAGTTGACCAAGGCTGGTTTCTGCAGAAAAATCTACCAAGACTACATAGCCTTGTAAACCTAACACCATACCAATAAATAAACCTGAAAGCAGGATAATTAATAACGACTGTACACCTAATACGTACAACTGCTTCACTAATAAAGGAAAATGTTGACGAATTTGTGGCTTACCGACTAACGCACCAAACAACATAAAGCCGGATCGGCCTAATGCACGGAAAAATTTGATTACGCTTCGTCCAAGTGAAGAAATCATATCAACAATCATTTAAATAATTCCTCCACATAATCACCTGCCGGATAATGGAATTTTACCGGACCATCCGCTTCACCTTTCAAGAACTGCACCACTTGCGGATCTTGGCTCGCGAGCAGTTGCTCTGATGTTCCTTCGGCAATCACATGCTTATCCGCAATAATATAGGCATAATCTGCAATACTTAATATTTCATTCACATCATGGGAAACCACAATAGAGGTTAACTTCAGTGCTTCATTCAAGCGTTTAATTAAGCTCACGATCACGCCCATGCTGATTGGATCTTGCCCTGTAAACGGCTCATCAAACATGATTAAATCTGGGTCAAGTGCGATCGCTCGAGCTAATGCTGCACGACGCGCCATCCCCCCAGAAAGCTCCGAAGGCATCAAATCTGCCGCACCTCGTAAGCCCACTGCTTCTAATTTCATCAATACAATTTGACGAATTAGACTTTCTGGTAAACGCGTATGCTCGCGAATCGGAAATGCCACGTTATCAAACGTTGAAATATCCGTAAATAATGCACCTGATTGGAATAACATTCCCATGCGTTTACGCACTTCATAAAGCTCTCGATTTGAAAGACGACAAATATCTTGTCCATCAAACAAAATCTCGCCTTGTTCAGGATGCAACTGACCGCCAATTAATTTCAGTAGCGTGGTTTTTCCGATCCCTGATGGCCCCATGATGGCCGTAATTTTGCCCTGTTGGACTTTCAAATTCAGGTTATCGTAAATCACACGCTCACCTCGTTTAAAGGTCAGGTTTTTGACTTCGATTAGATTTTTATTCATTAAAATCTCATTGGTTTTATAAGAAGAAATTTATTTTTCTCTCACGTTAAAAAAGTGCGGTCGTTTTGACTGCTATTTTTGTGAAAGGTTCAAGCGACGTTTTAATAACGTCGTGAAGCCACGTAATAACACAAAAATTAATGACAACACATAAATAGGTAAATTACCTAATGCTGCATAAGGCGTTTTGCCTTCTGTTGGCACCATTTTATGGGTCAGCGTTGTTTCCTCAAATTGAGGCGCTTGCGCTTCAATGTTACCTTTTGCATCAATAAACACTGAAATCCCTGTATTCGTTGCACGAATTAATGGTTTACCTAATTCGAGCGCGCGCATTCTAGCCATTTGTAAATGCTGCCAAGGGCCAATGCTATCACCAAACCATGCATCATTAGAAATCGTCAGCAAATAATCGGTTTCTTTTTTCAGATTTTCACGAAGTTGCTCACCAAAAATAATTTCATAGCAAATAGCTGGCGCAAAAGCATGTTGTTTTGCCATAAAAGATGGCTGTACCGCATCGCCACTTTGGAACGCAGACATTGGCAAATTAAATACGGAATTAAGTGGGCGCAACAAACTTTCTAACGGCACATATTCACCGAATGGCACGAGATGATGTTTGCTGTAACGATTTTTTGTCGTCAACTCATAAGGAAAATCAGAATTCCCAGCCGTCACAATCGAATTTAATAATTTACCGCTTTGCTCATCACGATATACGGTACCAATCATTACTTCCGTGTTTTTCTCTTTTGCGACTTTATCTAAAGCTTCAAAAAATGGCGTAATCGCATTTTCAAGGGTTGGCAATGCTGACTCAGGTAAAATAATCAAATCAGACTTGCCTAAATGTGTCAAAATTTGTTTTTGATAGATGTCTACTGTAGCATAAAGATATTCAGGATCCCATTTTAAATTTTGCTCAATATTGCCTTGTGCAAGCGTGACAGTTAGTCCTTTACCGTCTTTGGGTTGAACAAAATTCATCTTACCAGCATAAGCGCTTAATCCACCCACAACCAATAAGAGCAATGCATTCACACTGACTAAATTCCATTGTTTTTTCGATAGTGAAAAAACAAGATTAAAAATGACCGCACTTGCCCAAACGGTAAAGAATGTCATCCCCGTGACACCAAAGATCGGCGCAATCCCGTAAAACGGACTGTCTATTTGGGTATAACCAAATTGTAACCAAGGAAAACCGGTAAACACCCAACCACGCAAAAATTCAGTCAATGTCCAAATCGCAGCAAAAATGACCGCACTTTGCACCTGAAAACGCTGCACGAAATAAGTGAAAAGCATTGGATAAAGTGCTAGGTAGGCCGAAAGTAAGCCCACCAAGAGATAGCTCACACCAAGGGAAGCCCCACCAAATTGATGAATGCTAACATTTAACCAACTTACACCAAAACAGAAAAAGCCCATCGACCACAAAAAAGTAGCAAAAAGTGCGGTTGATTTTTTGGCATTTTTCGCTACAAAAAGTAATCCGCCTAAGGATACATAGGCTAATCCCCAATAATCAAACGGTGAAAAAGCAAATACGCCAATTACCCCAGAAATCAAGGCTATAAGATAAACGACTAATTTATTCATTTTATCCATACTATAAAAAAATATTCCCCCTCTTCAGCAAAGAGGGGGCCAAGAAGGTACAACCTGATAACATCATTTACATTCTAACCCGAGGACATCGTTTACATTTTTCCCGTAAACTTATCATCAAAATACCTAATCCACTGGAGATTGATGATGCCTTGGATAGAGACCGATGCGATGCAACAGCGTGTACTTTTCTTAAACGCGTGGCTAAGCCAACGCTATACTAAAACTGAACTGTGTCAGCAGTTTAATATTAGCCGTCCAACGGCAGATAAATGGATTAAACGCCACGAACAGTTTGGCTTTGAGGGCTTAACCGAGTTATCTCGTAAACCTCATCATAGCCCTAATGCCACGCCACAATGGATTTGTGACTGGCTTATCAGTGAGAAACTTAAACGTCCTCACTGGGGTGCCAAAAAGCTTTTAGATAGCTTTACTCGGCATTTTCCAGAGGCGAAAAAACCAGCTGATAGCACAGGCGATTTAATTTTAGCGCGTGCAGGGTTAGTTCAGCCTCGTAAGACGAAGCGTCGTATGAGTGCAGACACACAACCTTTTGGCGAATGCACCGCACCCAATACCACTTGGAGTGCTGACTTCAAGGGGCAATTTTTACTCGGCAATCAGAAGTTCTGCTATCCGCTGACGATTACGGATAATTTCAGTCGCTTTTTATTTTGCTGTAAGGGGTTGCCGAATACAAAATCAGCGCCTGTTATTGCTGAGTTTGAACGCCTTTTTGAGCAATTTGGTCTGCCGTATTCGATTCGTACCGATAACGGTTCAGCTTTTGCATCACAAGCATTAGGTGGAATCAGCAAGCTTTCTAAATGGTGGATTGACTTAGGTATTCGTCCTGAACGAATTAAGCCATCACACCCAGAGCAAAACGGACGACACGAGCGAATGCACCGTAGCTTAAAAGCAGCGCTTCAACCTCAAAATAGCTTTGAAACTCAACAGACATTCTTCAACCAATTCTTACGAGAATACAACGAAGAACGTTCACACTAAGGCATTGGTCGCAAAACACCTGCTGAATGTTATGAGCCGTCAAAGCGAATTTATACAGGTCACATTGAGCCATATGACTATGGGGATAATGTTGAAATCCGCAAAGTGAAACTCAGTGGCGAAATCAAATGGCAAGGAAAAACTTATTATCTCAGCCAAGTGCTTGCCAATGAACCTGTAGCGTTCGAGCCTTATGCCGATGGCATTTGGCATATTTATTATCGCTTTCATTTACTGGGCAGTTTTGATGCCAAGGAAATGAAAATTAAATCTGCCACATTGTGGCATAAACAACCTAACGAATGTAAACGATGTCCTTAGGGAAAATGTAAACGATGTTTGGGTTGTATAGAATACGGTCAAACTGAGTAACTTACTCAGCTTGTTCTTCTACACCTTCCATATCTGACAAATGCTCATCTGGCACGGTTACACGTACCTGAATCAAACGACGGCTATCGGCAGAGGTCACTTTAAATTGAATATTTTCTAAGGTAATTTCTTCACCGCGCTTAGGCAAATACCCAAAGGCTTGCATGATTAAACCACCAATGGTATCCACTTCTTCATCATCGAAATGCGTATTAAATTGGGCATTAAAATCATCAATATCTGTTAATGCACGCACCGCATAAGTGTGACGAGAAAGCTGACGAATATCCGCGACATCTTCCTCATCAAATTCGTCTTCAATATCACCGACAATTTGTTCGAGAATATCTTCGATAGTCACCAAACCTGATACTGCACCAAACTCATCCACCACAATCGCCATATGGAAACGCTCAGAGCGAAAATCTTTTAACATACGATCGACACGTTTACTTTCCGGCACTATCACGACTGGACGTAATAACTTGGACAACTCGAATTCTTCTGCATCTTCACGTAAAAACTTAAGCAAATCTTTCGCGTGCAAAATACCTTCAATATTATCGCGGTCATCCGTATCTGCAATTACAGGAAAACGAGAGTGAGCGGATTCAATAATGGTATTCAAACAAGCATCGAGATCTTGATTCGATTCAATAAATACGATTTGCGAGCGAGGAATCATGATATCGCGTACACGAAGCTCAGCGATTTCCATTACTCCTTCAATCATTTCACGAGTGTTTTGATCGATTAAATCGTTTTGTTCTGAATCGCGAATCACCTCCACGAGTTCCTCACGGTTTTTCAGCTCACCTTGGAAAAAGCGGCCAATAAGTGATTGGAAAAAAGACTTTTTAGTTGTTTCAGTTTGATTACTCGAATGTTCTTCGTTCATAAAATTAAATGCGTTACTGTCGGATTGACTGCGTAAAAAGTAGCATATTTTGACAAAAATCGCAAAAAACTTAAGCTAAATGGCTGAAAATAAAGTGCGGTTAAAAACTTGGTAATTTTTGATCTGCACCCCAAAAGTTGGACTCAACAAACCAACAATTGAGGTGCAGATTTTTTATGGGTAAACACTAC
>NZ_JBTGNX010000021.1:0-12684 GCF_054332415.1 Haemophilus sp. SZY H56
GGGCTTCCCCATGTGAGAGTAGGACACCGCCAGGTACTGAATGTAGAACCCCGAGCTGAAGAGCTTGGGGTTTTTGTGTATGGAGTTTTCAATATTTTAGCAAAGCGTTGATTCTATGATACAATCACCGCCGTAATTTTAATAAAACAAGAGAAAATATGACCGCACTTAATGTATTAATTTATCCAGATGATCACCTTAAGGTTGTTTGTGAGCCAGTTGCTGAAGTCAATGATGATATTCGCAAAATTGTAGATGATATGTTTGATACGATGTACCAAGAAGAAGGCATAGGTCTTGCCGCTCCACAAGTAGATATCTTGCAGCGTATTATTACGATTGATATTGAAGGCGACAAACAAAATCAATTAGTGTTGATTAATCCAGAAATTTTGGCTTCTGAAGGTGAAACAGGCATTGAAGAAGGTTGTTTATCTATTCCTGGATTCCGTGCTTTAGTGCCTCGTAAAGAAAAAGTCACGGTAAAAGCGTTAGATCGTCATGGAAAAGAATTTACGCTTGATGCAGATGGTTTATTAGCAATCTGTATTCAACATGAAATCGATCATTTAAATGGTATTTTATTTGTGGATTATCTTTCACCATTGAAGCGCCAACGTATCAAAGAAAAATTAGTGAAATATAAAAAACAAATTGCAAAACAATAATCAAAAGTGCGGTATAAAATGACCGCACTTTTCCTATTAACGCCATAACGTAGAACATTATGAAACCATTGAATATCATCTTTGCCGGTACGCCGGACTTCGCAGCACAACATCTTGCTGCACTCTTAAATTCACATCACAATATTATTGCTGTTTATACGCAGCCAGATAAACCGGCTGGCCGCGGTAAAAAATTGCAGGCGAGTCCTGTAAAGCAATTAGCAGAACAGCATCAAATTCCTGTTTATCAACCAAAATCCTTGCGTAAAGAAGAAGCACAAGCAGAGCTTAAAGCGTTAAATGCCGATGTGATGGTTGTTGTCGCTTATGGTTTGATTTTACCTCAAGCAGTGTTAGATATGCCTCGTTTAGGTTGTTTAAATGTGCATGGCTCTCTCTTACCACGTTGGCGTGGCGCTGCACCTATTCAGCGATCTATTTGGGCTGGGGATCAACAAACTGGTGTGACGATTATGCAAATGGATGCAGGCTTAGATACGGGTGATATGTTACACAAAGTGTATTGCGATATTGATGCGCAAGAAACTTCTGCTTCGCTTTACCATAAATTAGCTGAAATTGCGCCGTCGGCATTGATTGATGTTTTGGATCATTTGGAAGAAGGGAAGTTTATTGCGGAAAAACAAGATGATAACCAAAGCAACTATGCAGAGAAACTTTCCAAAGAAGAGGCTAAATTGGATTGGTCGCTATCGGCAGCCCAGCTTGAGCGCAATATTCGCGCGTTTAATCCTTGGCCGATTAGTTTCCTACAATTAACCGATGAACGAGGTAATGAACAAACCCTAAAAGTTTATGCTGCTGGAGTATTGCCACATGTAGATAAACCCGCTGGGACGATTTTAAGTGTCGATAAAAAAGGTATCCAAATTGCCACGAAAGAAGGTGTTTTAAATTTATTGCAACTTCAGCCTGCAGGCAAGAAACCTATGTCTGTACAAGACTTCCTCAATGGTCGAGCAGATTGGTTCCAGGTTGGTAAGGTTCTAAACTAATGGTATTTCAACGCAAAAAAACGGGAAAATCGACCGCACTTTCGGTACGCGCTATTGCTGCTCAAGTGATTTTACAGGTTTTAGATCAAGGTAAGTCCTTATCAACGTTGCTTCCAGAAGTGCAATCGCAGGTAAAACCACAGGATTTACCTTTATTACAGGAAACTACCTTTGGTATTTGTCGCGTATTACCTCGTTTAGAAAATATTATAAAAAAACTATTAGATAAGCCATTGAAGAGTAAAACCCGCATCGTGCACTGCTTGCTATTGGTGGGATTGTACCAATTACTTTATATGCGAGTGCCCGCTCACGCGGCGGTTGATGAAGTGGTGAATGCCACAAAATCATTGAAATCGGATAGTTTTCGTGGTTTGGTTAACGGTGTATTGCGTCGCTTCTTACGGGAACAAGAGGATATTCTTGCTGTAGTAGATAAACATCGGCAAACGCTTCATCCTGAATGGTTTGTGAATAAACTCAAAAAAGCTTATCCGAATTGGCGTGAAATTATTGAGGCGAATAACCAAAAGCCACCAATGTGGTTGCGAGTTAACCAACAACAAAATAATACGAAAACTTACCGCACTTTGTTGGAAGAGCAAGAGATAGTCGCATTTGAATGTGATAATCCACATGCTTTACGTTTAGCTCAACCGCTTTCTGTCTCGAAGCTGCCAAATTTTGCACAAGGTGTGGTAACAGTTCAGGATCTCAACGCACAATGGTCAGCCTTATTGCTTGAGCCACAAAATGGTGAATTGATTTTAGATGCTTGTGCGGCACCAGGTGGGAAAACTACCCATATTTTAGAAATGGCACCACAAGCGAAGTTGATTGCGCTTGATGTAGAAGCTCATCGCTTAAAGCGTATTGAAGAAAATCTTGAGCGTTTGAATCAACAGGCGACGGTAGTCTGCGGTGATGCGACTGAACCAGAAACGTGGCTTGCAGAAATTGGGTTAAGTGGAAAGTTATTTGATCGTATTTTATTAGATGCACCTTGTTCCGCAACGGGAGTGATCCGACGCCATCCAGATATTAAATGGTTACGCCAAGAAACAGATATTGCTCAATTGGTTACTTTGCAAAGGCAAATCCTCAAAGCACTTTGGGAGAAATTAAAACCTAATGGTATTTTGCTTTACGCGACTTGCTCGGTGCTTCCCGATGAGAACAGTCAGCAAATACAGCATTTTTTAGCGGAAACACCCGATGCAGAATTAATGCCATTGCCGTTTGAACAAACGGAAAATACGATTGGAATCCAATTCTTACCACAAGAGAATGGCGGGGATGGGTTCTATTATGCAAAATTGAGAAAACGGTCAGCTTAAATGAATTTGCCTTTAATTGATGTCGTCATTCCTTGCTATAACGCGGAAAAAACGCTTGTTCGTGCAGTAGAGTCTGTGTTGCTGCAAGGTAATCTTGGCCGTCTTTGGCTGATTGATGATGCGTCTACAGATAATACATTTGAATTAGCCTTACAGCTTGCAGCGCAATATCCTGACAGAATTTCTGTCGAGAAAATGCCGAAAAATAGTGGTGTCGCGATGGCTCGAAATTGGGGCGCAATGCTCTCTGCTAAAAGTGTGGTCGATTTTGTTGCGTTTTTAGATGCGGATGATGCATACGAACCTGGAGCATTGGAAGTGGCTGCGGCAACATTTTATTTTCAGCCAGATACTTCGGTCGTGAGATTAGCATTAAAGCCGATAAATTTAGCCCAACGTTATGCGGAACACCCTAATTTTGATCAGGCATGGCAATATATGCGCATGACCTGCGGGGGAAATATCGTTTTCAATAAAGCTTTTTTCTTAGCGTGCGGCGGATTTCCAACACATCAATTATTTCAAGAGCTCGGCGGTGAAGATGGCGCTTTAGGCATTGCAACCACTAAAACGGCAAAAGTAGCCACATTATTTGAAGATGTAGGCGTATTACATTTTTGTCGTGAAGGGATGCATGCAGAACGTTTGCTCGATGGTATGTTGTTTGGTAAACAAGATCCTTCGATTACTACAGAAAAAATGGCAGAAGCAGAACAAGTAACGGCGACCATTTGTCGCCGCATTGAAACATTAAAGTGCGGTCTAAATTCAGCTGAAATTGGCATCCGACCTTTGGTTGTGGAGAGAACAGAATGAAAATAATCATCTTAGGTGCAGGGCAAGTAGGCACAACACTTGCGGCAAATTTAGTGAGTGAAGATAACGATATAACACTAGTCGATAATGAATCTCAACATTTGCAGAATTTGCAAGATAAGCATGATTTACGCGTGGTTAAAGGTTCCCCTTCCTCACCAAAGATTTTGCGTGATGCCGGAGCCGCTGATGCAGACTTGATGGTTGCAGTAACGGCATCAGATGAAATTAATATGATTGCTTGCCAGTTGGGATATACCCTTTTCAATACCCCAACACGTATTGCGCGTATTCGTAATGCGGAATATTTGCGTGAGAAAGATAAATTATTTAATGATGAAAACGTACCAATCAATCATCTGATTTCGCCAGAGAACTTAGTCACAGATGAGATTACACGCTTAATTGCTTATCCAGGTGCGTTGCAAGTGGCGCATTTTGCCAAAAATCGAATTAGCATTGTGATCGTAAAAGCATATTACGGTGGTCCGTTAGTGGGCTATGCGTTATCGGCTTTTAAGGAGCATATGCCACATATTGATTGCCGGATCATTTCAATTTTACGTAATGATAAATTAATTCGCCCACAAGGTTCGACCATTATTGAGGCAGGAGATGAAATTACCTTCATTTGTGCGACAGAGCACATTAAAGCGGTGATGAGTGAGTTGCAACGCCTTGAGAAAACCTACAAGCGTATCATGATTGTCGGCAGCGGGAATATTGCCTCAGGTGTTGCAAAACAGTTAGAAGATAAGTATCAAGTGAAACTTATTGAGCGAGACGGTGAAAAAGCAAAAGTCTTGGCAGAGAAACTCTCTAAAACGCTTGTTTTCCACGGTGATGCTTCTGACCAAAATTTACTTTTTGAAGAGCATATTGAGAACGTCGATGTCTTTTTATCATTAAGTGCCGATGATGAGGCCAATATTATGTCTGCATTACTGGCAAAACGTCTTGGTGCTAAAAAAGCCATGGTACTGATTCAGCGCATGGCATATATCAATTTGATTCAAGGTGGAACCATTGATATTGCGGTTTCACCACAACAAGCAACAATCTCTGCTTTATTAGGGCATGTGCGCAAAGGGGATATCAAAAACGTGGCATCCTTGCGTCATGGTACTGCGGAAGCCATTGAACTTGTGGTACATGGCGATTCGACAACATCCAATGTGGTTGGAAGACAGATTGGCGATATTAAACTTCCAGTTGGTGCAATGATTGCAGCAATTTTACGTAAAAATGAGGTTATCATTGCACGTCGTCAGGTGACCATTGAAGAAGGTGATAGTGTCATTGTTTATATTAATGACAAGAAATCTGTGTCAGAAATAGAAAAATTATTCCAACCGAGCGCATTTTTTATTTAAATAACAATTTACTTTTTAATCTTAAAACCTATAATACGCATTCTTTTAATTTTTAAACCAATATAAAGGAATATTTATGAGTTTTATTAAAGAATTCCGCGAATTTGCAATGCGCGGCAACGTAGTAGACATGGCAGTCGGTGTGATCATCGGTGGTGCTTTTGGTAAAATCGTAAGTTCACTGGTCGGTGACGTAGCAATGCCTGTATTAGGTATTTTAACTGGTGGCGTAGATTTCAAAGATTTAAAAATCACGTTAGCAGAAGCAGTAGGCGACACTCCAGCAGTAACATTAAACTACGGTGTATTTATTCAAAACGTCTTTGATTTCATCATCATTGCATTCGCAATCTTCATGATGATCAAAGGTATCAACAAAGTGAAAAAACCAGTAGAAAAAGTAAAAGGTCCTTCACAAGAAGAATTACTTACTGAGATTCGCGATTTATTAAAAAAATAATAAGAATTTAATCTAAATAAAGAAAGGTTGGTATTTTACCAACCTTTTCTTTTACTTAAAATTTAAGCTTTGAGTAACAATGCAACGGCTTCGCAAGCAATACCTTCGCTTCTACCTGTAAAGCCAAGTTTTTCTGTTGTGGTTGCTTTCACGTTCACTTGCTCAATATCACAATGTAAATCTTCCGCAATCTTCGCTCGCATTGCATCGATATGAGGACGCATTTTAGGGGCTTGTGCAATAATGGTTACATCCACATTGCCCACCTTATAGCCTTTTGCTTGTACTTGGCGGAATGCTTCTCGTAATAAAACACGGCTATCTGCATTTTTATATTGCATATCGGTATCGGGGAAGAGTTTACCGATATCCCCTAATGCTGCCGCACCTAATAAGGCATCTGTTAAGGCATGTAAGGCAACATCACCGTCAGAATGAGCAATAAATCCAGTATGGTAAGGCACTTCAACGCCACCAATAATTAAAGGGCGATCTTCACCAAAGGCATGAACATCAAACCCATGTCCAATTCGTATCATAGCGTTTTCCTTGTTAAATAAAATTCGGCTAAAGCTAAATCTTCTGGACGCGTGACTTTAATATTATCACTTCGTCCTGCGATTAAGTGTGGTTGAAATCCCGCGAGTTCCATCGCAGAGGCTTCATCTGTAATATTGGCACCTTGAGAGAGCCCCTGTTCAAGCGCATTTCTTAATAGATCGCAACGGAAAAATTGAGGTGTTTGTGCAAGCCAAAGTTCAGTGCGATCTTCTGTTTTAATAATATCTTGTTGTTTATTCGCGCGTTTAATCGTATCGACTGCCGGAATGGCCAAAATAGCACCTTGTTCATCATCGATTTGGAGCAATTTATCTAAATCTTGATGTGTTAAACAAGGTCTAGCCGCATCATGCACTAACACCCATGCTTGGTTATTTTTAATTGCTTTTAGTCCATTTAGAACTGACTCAGCTCGTGTTTCTCCCCCTTCAACGAGGGTGATGTTTTGATGAGGAAATAAAGCCATTTCTGAAAGATAGGGATCATTTTTTCCTACTGCAAGAATAACGTGATTAATTGCAGGGTGGGATAGAATGACAGAGAGTGTATGTTCCAGAATCGTCTTGTCTAAAATTTTCAGATATTGCTTAGGTTTATTTGCTTGCATACGGCTTCCAACACCCGCAGCAGGTATGACGGCAATAATTTCGCGGCTCATTATTTATGCTCTTTGACGATGTGATAGAACACTTCGTTTGGTTTGACCATATCATGGCTCATGCGTGCACGTTCTTCAATAGATTCAAAGCCTTTTGTTAAGCCTTGAATTTCGGCAGAAATCATCTGATTTCTTTGTGAGAGCTTTTCATTTTCAGCTTTATTCTCTTTGATTTGAGCTGCGATATCTTTGTAATCAAAATATCCGTTTTTACCAAACCAAAGATCGTACTGAAATAGCACGAGAACACCCACTAAAATTCCAATGAAAAGACGCATAAATTACCTATTATTTCTGAAAACTTGGGATAGTTTACCGTGAAATACAGCGAAATGCGATGAAAAAGTGCGGTTAAAAATTAGATGATTTTGGAAAATGATTTCATCAGTCTTGTTGGATAACTTAAAAATAAAAAATGTGATCTATCTCACAAATTAGTTATAAAGTTTGATAAAGCCGTAGCCACTGCCTGAATAGGCTTGTTATACTTTTGTCTGTCATTATGACTTTTTAACAGAAGGAACAATCAATGAAAACAACATTAAAACTTACCGCTATTGCAGCGATGTCAGCATTTATTTTAACTGGTTGTGCGACTCAAGATAAGAGTGCAGAAGCGGATGCGCAGCTTCAACAACAAGCGGTATTAGGTCTTAACTGGATTCAACAATCAGGTGAATACCAAGCCCTTTCTTACCAAGCATACAATGCGGCAAAAGTAGCATTTGATCACGCTAAAGTGAAAAAAGGTAAGAAAAAAGCGGTTGTGGTGGATTTAGATGAAACCATGTTAGATAACAGCCCTTATGCTGGCTGGCAAGTGCAAAACAATAAGCCATTTGATGGTAAAGATTGGACTCGTTGGGTAGAAGCTCGTCAATCAGGTGTAGTACCAGGCGCAGTAGAATTCAATAACTATGTAAATACCCACGGCGGTAAAATGTTCTATGTGTCTAACCGCAAAGACAGCAATGAAAAAGCGGGTACGATTGATGACATGAAACGTTTAGGTTTTAATGGTGTTGAAGATTCAGCGTTTTACTTGAAAAAAGATAAATCACCAAAAGCAGCACGTTTTGAAGAAATTGAAAAACAAGGCTATGAAATCGTCGTTTATGTGGGTGATAACCTTGATGACTTCGGTGATGCAATCTATGGTAAACAAAATGCAGAACGTCGTGATTTTGTTGTTCAAAATAAAGCGAAATTTGGTAAAACATTCATCGTATTACCTAACCCGAACTACGGTGGCTTTGAAGGCGGCTTAGCAAAAGATTATTTCAAAGGCGATTCAAGCAGCAAAGTGAAAGCACGTTTAGATGCAGTTAAAGCTTGGGATGGTAAATAATTCCCTTCTTGAGATAAACAAACACCCGCAGAGATGCGGGTGTTTGTTTTAGTCAGAAAGTGCGGTCTATTTTCGCATCATTTTTTCTTTATGAGATGCGAAGTCCGCACCTTTCGCCAGCATACGAAGTTGTAAAATAACACGCTCTTTTAGTAAATCTTGTTCGGCCTTAGTCATATCTAAAGCATTGGAGCCAGCCGTGAATACGATGGTTACCATGCCTTCTGCCTGTACATAAGACACATATTGCGAGTAGTGATTTTTCTTTGCAATATATTCAGTCAATTCATCAATAAAGTGTTTGATTTCACGAGCGGCTGCGGTACGGAAAGCTTGAGAAGTACCCGAACTTTCACGTAAGAGCAAACGGAACACGTTGGTGCTGTGAGTGATAAATTCAAAAAAGGTTTCAACAGAAACACGGATGACACTGCCGCCTGCATCAATACGTTTACGAGCTTGGCGCATTAATTGACGGAGGGTTAAACCTGCTTCATCTACCATTTCTAATCCGAGCTCATCCATATCGCTAAAGTGGCGATAGAAAGAAGTGGGTGCAATGCCCGCTTCACGGGCAACTTCACGCAAGCTTAAATTAGAAAAGCTTTTTTCTGCATTCAATTGATTGAATGCGGCGTCAATTAAAGCTCGACGGGTTTTTTCTTTTTGAATTGCTCGAACACCAGCCATTGGGTTTCCTCAGCTTATGATAAATTATTTTTTATTCGCTAAAATCGATTTAACTTGTTCACTGACCGCACTTGCAACGCGTTCATAGCGATTACGTAATGGTGAACCTGGTCGGTAAACGAGAGCAATAGTACGAGACGGTTCTGGCGAATGACAAGGAATATATTTTACACCTGCACGTGTGCCTTCATTTAATACCGCAAGTTCAGGCATAAAGGTGATACCCGCATTGGCTGCCACCATATTGCGCAACGTTTCAAGGCTAGTGGCTTGGAAGTGAGAATCTTCTTTGGCACCAGCAGTGAAACAATAATCGAGTGCTTGATTACGTAAGCAGTGCCCGTCATCTAGCATGAGCATTTCTTGCCCTTTTAAAGTATTCATAGAAATTTTACTTTCTGAAGCCCAAGGATGTTGGTCGGATACAGCGAGTAACATTTTTTCATCAAAAATAGGCACTTCGATAAACGCTTCAGTTTCGGGTACGCGAGCCACAATCGCACAATCTAATCGACCAGTTTCTAATTGCTCTAATAATTGATGAGTTTGGGCTTCGTAAAGAAATACTTCTAAATCTGGGAAAGTTTCTTTCAATGTTGGTACAATATAAGGAAGTAGGTAAGGGCCAACAGTCGGGATTAATCCAATGTGTAATGGACCTGTCATTTCTTTACCTTGATTGCTGGCCATTTCTTTGAGTAATTTTACTTCGCGTAATACAGTGCGAGCTTGATCGACAAGTAACATACCAGATTGCGTGAAGAGTACTTTACGGCTAGTACGCTCAAGTAAAATAATGCCTAATTCATCTTCTAGTTTGCGAATTTGGCCACTTAAAGTAGGTTGGCTAACATTGCAAAAATCCGCCGCTCGACGGAAATGTTTAAACTCGGAAAGGGCTACTAAGTATTCTAAATCACGAATATTCATAGGGTTCTCACTTTATAGAATATGTCAATTAAAAGGATAGAATTAATTGATTATGACTATATCACAAAACTTTCTATAATGCCTATTAAGTTTTTAGGACTAATTAATTTAACTCACAGAGGAGACACATTATGTCTAATATGGAAGGAAAAAAAGTTCCACAAGTTACATTCCGCACTCGCCAAGGCGATCAATGGGTTGATGTGACTACATCTGAATTATTTGATAACAAAACTGTTGTTGTTTTCTCATTACCGGGGGCGTTCACGCCAACTTGTTCATCTTCTCACTTACCACGTTATAATGAACTTGCACCTGTTTTCAAGCAATATGGTGTGGATGATATTTTAGTGGTGTCAGTAAATGATACTTTCGTTATGAATGCCTGGAAAGAGGCAGAAGAAGCACACAATGTAAAATTCATCCCTGATGGTAATGGTACCTTTACTGAAGGTATGGGGATGTTAGTCGGAAAAGATGATTTAGGTTTTGGTAAACGTTCTTGGCGTTATTCTATGCTCGTGAAAAATGGCGTAGTGGAAAAAATGTTTATTGAACCAAATGAGCCAGGCGATCCATTTAAAGTATCTGATGCTGATACCATGTTGAAATATATTGCACCCGATTTCCAAGTGCAAAAATCAATCACCATTTTCACAAAACCAGGTTGCCCATATTGCGCGAAAGCAAAACAACTTTTACATGATAAAGGCTTAAGCTTTGAAGAAATCGTATTAGGTCATGATGCCACAATCGTGAGTGTGCGTGCAGTTTCTGGCCGAGCCACTGTGCCACAAATCTTTATTGGGGGTAAACACATAGGTGGTAGTGACGATTTAGAAAAATACTTTGCTTAATTGATTGTTAGGTAGGAAATTTTTTATATTTTTGATTATTAGGAACATAAGTTAAAAGGGAGCGAAAGCTCCCTTTTTGTTGTTTGTGATTTTGTTTTTATATTCTTAAGCATTAAAGCCAATGTAGCAAACTGAAACTAAAACAATGTAAAAAATGACCGCACTTAGTAGCAATAATTTTACGGCAAGTTTAGGTTTGTACTGATGTAATTTATAAAGTAAACGTGCAATCAAAACTAAAACAAAGGGATACACCCAAAAGATAATCGAGAAAAGATCGATCTGAAAATCGCTCAGTGTAGGGTTTTTCACAAAAGCAGTGGAAAGCAGAGAGGCCATCGGCCACAGTAAAATGGGTAAACAAAATGCCGCAAGTCCCCAAGCGAAGCCACTAAATCCTGTCGGCATAGTTTGTTTTTTCATAATGAACCTTATATGATTGACAAAAAATAAAAAGGAATATAACAAATGCCGTCTTTATTTGATAGTGAAACTGATGTGTCAGAAGAGAGAAAAGTATTGAAACGCACATTGAGCGCACAAAAAATCACGTTTATTTTGACCGCACTTTGCGCAGTGATTTATCTCTTGCAGAATGTCGGGTTTGAAGAGCCAATGATGGATTTATTCCATTATCCTGCTTATTCTTGGGAAGATCAGGAAATATGGCGTTATTTCACTCATGCTATCGTTCATTTGTCGGTACCCCATATTTTATTTAATCTTCCGTGGTTCTGGTTATTTGGTGGTGCGATTGAACGCCGATTTGGTTCTTTCCATTTTTTATTATTGGTCTTAGTGTCTGCCGCAGTGAGTGGCGCTGCACAGAATTACTTTACCGGTCCCGCCTTTTTCGGATTATCTGGTGTCGTGTATGCGGTGTTAGGTTATGTGTTGGTGGTGGACAAATTGCACCCGCATAGCTTTGACTTACTGGAAGGTTTTTTTACAATGTTACTGGTAGGGCTTGTATTTGGCTTTATTAGTCCGCTTTTTGGTATTAATATAGGCAACGCAGCTCATATTTCAGGCTTTATCTTAGGATTGGTTTGGGGATTTCTGCAGAGTAAAATTAATAGTAGAGCGTTTAGCTAATTCAACTGTATAGACATTTATATGAAACAATCATTACGCCATCAGAAAATTGTTGAGCTTGTGACGCAAAAAGGCTATGCCAGCACAGAAGAGCTGGTTATCGAACTAGAAGTCAGTCCTCAGACAATTCGACGCGATCTGAATATTCTTGCGGAGCAAGATTTAATTCGACGCCATCATGGTGGTGCGGCACCTTCTTCTACCGCGGAGAATTCCGATTATATTGAACGTAAACAATTTTTCCCTTCCCAAAAAGGTGCGATTGCCAGCGAAGTGGCAAAACGTATTCCAAATGGTGCCTCTTTATTTATTGATATTGGTACGACACCAGAAGCCGTAGCAAATGCTTTGTTAAATCATGAACGTTTGCGCATTGTGACAAATAATCTCAATGCGGCTCATTTATTACGTCAAAATGAAACCTTTGATATTACGATGGCGGGTGGTTCTTTGCGTAAGGATGGAGGAATTATCGGTGAGGCAACAGTTAATTTTATTTCGCAATTCCGTTTAGATTTCGGGATTTTGGGTATTAGTGCGATTGACCTTGATGGCTCATTATTGGACTATGATTATCACGAAGTCCAAGTGAAGCGAGCGATTATAGAAAGCTCGCGTCAAACTTTATTAGCGACCGATCATTCAAAATTTTCTCGACAAGCCATTGTGCGATTAGGGGAGCTCAAAGACGTGGATTATCTTTTCACGGATGATGTGCCAAAACAAATTGAGGATTATTTAGAAAATAGCAATACAAAGTTAGTGATTTGTAAATAGTCTAAATAGGAAGTGCGGTCAAAAATGATCTGCACCCCAAAAGTTGGACTCAACAAACCAACAATTGAGGTGCAGATTTTTTATGGGTAAACACTACA
>NZ_JBTGNX010000022.1:0-12486 GCF_054332415.1 Haemophilus sp. SZY H56
TTAAATTCGATTGTGTAGTGTTTACCCATAAAAAATCTGCACCTCAATTGTTGGTTTGTTGAGTCCAACTTTTGGGGGGCAGATCAATTTGACCGCTCTTTTTTATTGCCTTTAACCTTTCTTTTTCCCACCTTGACGCGCTTTAAAGCGAGGGTTAGTTTTCGAAATGACATAGACGACACCGTGGCGACGAACAATTTTGCAGCCAGGACGGTTCTTTGCGCTTTTGAGTGAAGATAATACTTTCATTGAATATTCCTATTTTGATTTAAATGCGCCAAATTTACCGTAGCGGCTTGCAAATTCACTTGCACGACCTTCGTTACCAATTTGACGAGTTTTACCGGTATAAAATGGGTGAGAGGCAGATGAGGTATCACACATAAATACAGGGTATTCATTACCATCTTCCCATTTCATTGTGTTGTTGGTTTTAGCGCAAGAACGGATGAGAAAGCCTTGTTTTGCATTGGAATCGTAAAATAAAACGGTACGATAATTTTCAGGATGAATGCCTTTTTTCATTAGAACTCCTTATATGACGGAAATAATTGGGCGAAGATATTAATTTAAAGGAGAATAATTATCAATGTACTTTTATTCATGGAGATGAGAATTTTTTTCATATTAAGAAAAAGAAAAATGCCTTTTGGTTGAAAGGCATTTTGTCTATTTGTAGGAATTGTTACCCACGATGCGCGTTTTTCATAATACGCTCTTTTGTCACTTTCCATTCGCGTTCTTTAATATCATCACGTTTATCATGTTGCTTTTTACCTTTCGCAACGCCGATTTTGATCTTTGCCCAAGGGCCTTTCCAATAAAGAGAAAGGGCAACAATGGTAAAACCATCACGGCTTGATTTGCCGAAAAGATTATCCAATTCACGTTTATTCAATAAAAGCTTACGTGTACGCGTCGGATCGCAAACCACGTGGGTAGAGGCTAAGCTCAATGGTTGAATGGTCGCACCAAATAAATAAGCTTCACCATTTTTAAAAATGATATAGCTGTCGCTGATATTGGCTTTACCTGCACGCATTGATTTTACTTCCCAACCTTGTAATTCAAGGCCAGCTTCAATTTCGTTTTCTATAAAGTATTCGTGTCTGGCTCGTTTATTTAATGCAATTGTATTAGAGCCAACTTTGGCTTTTTTCTTGGTCATTGTTATCCGTTGTTCATTAATCGTAAATTGGCATTGATTTTACCGAATCTCGCTGTGGATAGCAAAAAACAAAAGGCTGATTTGATCCAGCCTTTTATTACTTAAGGCTAGATCATTCCTCTAATTCACCACAGAAACGATAGCCTTCACCATGTACCGTTGCAATAATTTCAGGCGTATTAGGGTGATCTTGAAAGTGTTTTCGAATACGACGAATTGTTACATCCACTGTGCGATCTTGTGGTTTTAATTCTCGTCCCGTCATTTTTAATAATAATTCTTCACGAGTTTGTAATTTACCTGGGTTTTCGCAGAAATGTAACATAGCACGAAATTCACTACGGGGGAGCTTAAACTCTACGCCTTCAGGTGTAATTAAATTATGGCTATTTAAATCCAGAATCCACCCATTAAAGCGATAATTTTCACGTTGTAAATGGGGTTCTTTACCATTTAATACCATGGAGCGATGCAATAAATTTCGTGCACGAATAGTGAGCTCTCTTGGGTTAAATGGTTTAGTGAGATAATCATCCGCTCCAATTTCTAGGCCTAAAATTTTATCGACTTCATTATCTCGCCCTGTGAGAAAAATCAACGGAATTGCAGCTTTCTCACGTAATTCGCGACCCAGTAATAAACCATTTTTACCGGGTAAATTAATATCTAATACGATGAGATTGACTATTTCTGAGTTTAACTGGTGATACATTTCCGCGCCATCTTGTGCTTGTAATACTTCATAGCCTTCAGCTTCAAAAATTCCTTTTAACGTATTACGGGTTACCGCTTCATCTTCCACGATGAGAATTTTTGGGGTAGCCATTCGTCTCTCCTTGTTATACTTTGTTCTGGGTGTATTTTATAATTGTAACATTGCTGCAACAACAGAAAAGTGTGACGATTTTTTTAAATTACATTTAATTTTATGATCTGAGTCATAAATTATTAACATTCTTTTTATCTATGCTAGAATTTTAATAGGAACAACAAATGGAACTTTATGATGAAGCGAATTCTTCTTTTTTTATTTTTTATTTTTACCACACTTTCCACTCAAGCTAGTCTTTTTGATAAGAAAACGGCTTTTTTACCTATTGATGAAGCTTTTCAATTTTCAGCTGCGAAAAGTGAGAATCAAGAAAATGTGATCGTCAATTGGTCGATTGCAGAAGGGTATTATCTCTATCAAGAGAAAATTTCCGTCAAGCTCAATCAAGAAGAAAATGCATCATTTGATGCACCGATATTTTCTATTTCCCCCGAGGATTATAACGATCCTTATTTTGGCTTGATGAAAATTTTCAAAAAACCCGTGCAAGCTATTTTTAAAGCGAGTCAGTCGCCATTAAAAGCAGAAGATGTGGTTGAGATTGCTTACCAAGGCTGTACTGAGGGCTTTTGTTATCCGCCTGAAGTGAAAGAAATTAAAGTGGCAGATTTGCCTATTGCACAGGTCGCTAATACTGAAAAAATATCGGAAAATTCGACCGCACTTTCAGCACAACCCAAAGCAGAACAAGACCGTTTAGCGGAAAGCTTATTTAATAGCAAATATGCCATATTTGGTTTTTTCTTATTAGGCTTAGGGTTGGCCTTTACCCCTTGTGTATTGCCAATGCTACCACTGCTTTCAGCGATTGTGATTGGCCAAAATCAGCGACCTAATATGTGGCGTGCTTTTGCATTAAGCTTTGTGTATGTGCAGGGGATGGCGCTGACTTATACCTTGCTAGGCTTGATTGTCGCCGCAATTGGTTTACCGTTCCAAGTGGCTTTACAACATCCTTATGTAATGATTGGTTTATCAATCATCTTTGTCTTGTTAGCCTTGTCGATGTTCGGTGTATTTACCTTACAGCTTCCAAGCTCCTTACAAACAAAACTGTCTTTACTTAGCCAACAGCAAAAAGCTGGCGCTTTGGGTGGCGTGTTCTTAATGGGCATGATTGCGGGACTTGTAGCTTCACCTTGCACATCAGCACCACTTTCTGGCGCGTTGCTTTATGTGGCGCAGAGTGGGGATTTGTTTACAGGTGCGATCACGCTTTATTTGCTCGCGTTGGGTATGGGCGTACCGCTGATTTTAATCACTTTATTTGGGAATAAAATCCTGCCTAAATCAGGTATGTGGATGGAAACCGTCAAAAAACTCTTTGGCTTTGTGATGCTCGCATTACCGGTATTCTTAATTTCTCGTATTTTACCAGATGAATGGACACCAAGATTATGGGCGATGCTCGGTACAGCATTTTTCATTTGGTTTGCATTCCAAATGCCGAAAAATGGTACAGGCTGGGTATTCCGAATTCTCTTTTTAGTCGCGGCAATGATTAGTGTTAAACCACTTCAATCTTGGGTGTGGGGTGAAAGCCAAGCACCAAGTGCGGTCGAAAATAAGGCGGTTTCTCATGTTGAATTTAAGAAAGTGAAAAGCGAAGCTGAATTACAACAAGCACTTGCTGAAAATAACAAACCACTTGTGATGCTCGATCTTTATGCGGATTGGTGTGTGGCGTGTAAAGAGTTTGAAAAAGAAACATTTAGTGATCCAAGTGTACAAAAAGCCTTTGGTGACATGCTGCTTCTTCAAGTTGATATGACGAAAAACTCCGAAGAAAACCGCGCTTTAATGACAAAGTATAAAGTGCTAGGTTTACCGACGATTTTATTCTTTAATCGAGAAGGAAAAGAAATTGAAGGCAGTCGTGTTAACGGATTCATGCCGCCTGTTGAATTTTTACAATGGATTGAGAAAATCCGCAAAGCGTAAAATTATTTCCTAATAGTAAAAAGTCTTTTTCGATTAGAGGTATTGTTTAGCTTTAAGTTAATCATTAATATACGCCCTGTTCTGAAATCACTTTTTATTTTTTATTAGGAAAACTTTATGAAAAATTTAGAAAAATACTCTCCGTATGTTTTAGCTTTATTGCGTATCGTCGCTGCATATATGTTTATCTTACACGGCACAGCGAAATTCTGGGAATTCCCAGTTTCAATGACGGGCGGTAACGGCGCAGTGGGCGATCCAATGATGATTGTCGGCGGAGTAATTGAGATTGTCGGTTCAATCCTATTAATTTTAGGTTTATTTGTTCGCCCAGCGGCATTTATCCTTTCGGGTCAAATGGCTTATGCGTATTTCTTTATGCACGTTGCAGGTAAAGGGAATTTATTCTTCCCAATCGCGAACGGTGGTGAACTTGCTTTACTTTACTCTCTCGTGTTTTTCTATTTTGTGTTTGCTGGTGCTGGTGCATTTTCTTTAGATAACCGTAAACGCTAATCACATTATTCATACTGTTAGATTGCCCGCATTTTGCGGGCTTTTTTGTTTTCTAAATCTCCTAAATAAGCAGTCTAACCTTGAAGTGCGCTTACCAGGAAAATTTTTTCTATATAAACGCAAACGTTTGCGTTATAATTCCACCCGCTTATTTTTAACCATTTAATGAAGGAAAATGTAATGACAGATCGTCCAATTCGTCAGGCTTTACTCAGTGTTTCTGATAAAACTGGTATCGTAGAATTTGCTCAAGGCATAGTACAGCGTGGTGTAAAACTACTTTCCACAGGCGGTACCGCAAAATTGTTGGAGCAGCATGGTTTGCCAGTGACTGAAGTGTCTGATTATACGGGATTCCCAGAAATGATGGACGGTCGTGTGAAAACCTTACATCCAAAAGTACATGGCGGGATTTTAGGTCGTCGTGGTACAGATGATGACATCATGCAGAAACATGGTATTGAAGGCATTGATATGGTTGTCGTGAATTTATATCCATTTGCGGCCACTGTGGCTAAACCAGATTGTACCTTGGCTGATGCGGTAGAAAATATCGATATCGGTGGCCCAACCATGGTGCGTTCTGCAGCGAAAAACCATAAAGATGTGGCGATTGTCGTGAACAATCAGGACTTTGATGCCATTCTTGCAGAAATGGATCAACATCAAAACAGCTTAACGCTTGAAACCCGTTTTGACCTTGCGATTAAAGCCTTTGAACATACCGCTCAATATGATTCCATGATTGCCAACTACTTTGGACAAATGGTGAAACCGTATCATGTAGCTGAGGAAGAAGATGCGAATGCGAAGTGCGGTCAATTCCCACGGACTTTAAATCTTAACTTCGTTCGTAAACAAACCATGCGTTACGGTGAAAATTCTCATCAAAATGCAGCCTTTTATGTTGATTTAAATGTGAAAGAGGCGAGTGTAGCTACAGCTCACCAACTACAAGGTAAAGCCTTGTCTTACAATAATATTGCTGATACTGATGCAGCACTTGAATGCGTGAAAGAATTTGATGAGCCGGCTTGTGTGATCGTTAAACATGCCAATCCATGTGGTGTGGCTTTAGGAAAAGATATTTTAGACGCCTATAATCGTGCTTACCAAACCGATCCAACTTCTGCATTTGGCGGCATTATTGCTTTCAACCGTGAATTAGACGAAAAAACCGCGAATGAAATTGTGGAACGCCAATTCGTTGAAGTGATTATTGCACCGAAAGTTTCTGCTGAAGCGCAAGAAGTCGTGAAACGTAAGAAAAATGTTCGTTTGCTTGAATGTGGTGAATGGACTTCTCGTTCTGAACGTTTAGATTTCAAACGTGTAAACGGAGGTTTGTTAGTACAAGATGCAGATTTAGGCATGGTTGGCTTGGATGATTTAAAAGTAGTGAGTAAACGTCAGCCAACTGAACAAGAATTAAAAGACTTATTATTCTGCTGGAAAGTGGCGAAATTTGTGAAATCGAATGCCATTGTTTACGCCAAAGATAACCAAACTATTGGTATCGGAGCAGGCCAAATGAGCCGCGTGTATTCTGCCAAAATTGCCGGTATTAAAGCGCAAGATGAGGGCTTGGAAGTGGCTGGTTGTGTAATGGCATCTGATGCGTTCTTCCCATTCCGTGACGGCATTGATGCAGCGGCAAAAGTGGGCATTCAATGTGTGATTCACCCAGGTGGTTCAATGCGCGATCAAGAAGTCATCGATGCGGCGGATGAACATAATATGGTGATGGTATTAACTGGAATGCGTCATTTTAGACATTAATTTATGTCGTCACTTCGCTCAATGAGCGACTTACTTTTTTACTTATCCCCCCTCTTTCGTAAAGAGGGGGCTGGGGGGAGATTTAAACGATGCTAAATATACTATGAGGTTGAAATAACTTCTGCCAAATCTCCCCTCCCCCTCTTTGCTAAAGAGGGGATTAAATTCAAAAAGATACAAGGAGCATTATGAACATCCTCATCATCGGAAATGGCGGGCGTGAACACGCCTTGGCTTGGAAAGCAGCACAATCTCCACTAGCAGATAAAGTTTTTGTCGCACCAGGCAATGCGGGTACCGCATTGGAACACAAAGTAGAAAACGTGAATATCGCTGCAACGGATATTCCTGCGTTGGTTAAATTTGCCCAAGATAACCACATTGGATTAACGATTGTAGGGCCAGAAGCGCCACTTGTGATTGGCGTGGTGGATGCGTTTCGTGTAGCTGGTTTAAAAATTTTCGGACCAACGCAAGCAGCTGCGCAATTAGAAGGTTCCAAAGCCTTTACCAAAGATTTCTTAGCCCGTCATAAAATCCCAACAGCGGAATACCAAAACTTCACCGAAGTAGAGCCGGCATTGGCATACTTGCGAGAAAAAGGTGCACCAATTGTCGTAAAAGCAGATGGTTTGGCAGCGGGCAAAGGCGTCATCGTGGCAATGACGTTGCAGGAAGCGGAAGAGGCTGTGCGTGATATGCTTTCTGGCAATGCCTTTGGCAAAGCGGGTAGCCGAGTGGTGATTGAAGAGTTTCTAGATGGCGAAGAAGCCAGTTTTATCGTCATGGTAGATGGTAAAAATGTTGAATCTATGGCAACTAGTCAAGATCACAAACGTGTGGGCGAAAATGATACAGGTCTGAATACCGGCGGTATGGGGGCATATTCACCAGCCCCAGTGGTGACACCAGAAATTCATGATCGCATTATGCGTGAAGTGATTTATCCAACAGTCAATGGCATGGCGGCAGAAGGCAATGTTTACACCGGTTTCTTGTATGCTGGATTAATGATTATGCCGAATGGCCAACCGAAAGTGATCGAATTTAATTGCCGTTTCGGTGATCCGGAAACCCAACCGATTATGTTACGTTTGGAATCGGATTTGGTGGAGCTTTGTCTTAAAGCCTGTGATGGCAAATTAGACGAAGTGAAATCCCAATGGAATCCAAAATCTTCCTTAGGGATTGTTTTGGCGGCTGAAGGCTATCCTGGCGATTATCGCAAGGGCGATGAAATCACCGGTTTGCCACAAAGTGCGGTCGAAAATGAGAAAGTTTTCTTAGCGGGCGTAGCAGAACAAGAAGGCAAGTTAGTCACGAACGGCGGTCGCGTGCTTTGTGTGACTGCGTTAGGCGAAAGCGTATTTGAAGCACAACAAAAAGCCTTAAAACTCGCTGAGCAAATTCAATGGTCTGGACGTTTTTATCGTCGAGACATTGGTTATAGAGCTGTGGAACGAGAGTTGCAAAAATAATGCATATTATGATGATGAATTAATTTCATTTAAGTGATGAAAATTTAGGAATGAAATTTTAATTAAGTTTTTATCCATAAACAGTTAAACTATCTGCCATAAATTACATAACAGGAGAACACAATGTTTACAAGAAATATGACTATCGCTGATTACGATCCCGTATTGTGGCAAGCGATTCAAGATGAAAATCGTCGTCAAGAAGAGCATATCGAGCTTATCGCATCTGAAAACTATGCGAGTCCACGCGTAATGGAAGCGCAAGGTTCACAGTTTACTAACAAATATGCGGAAGGCTATCCAGGTAAACGTTATTACGGCGGTTGTGAGTATGCTGACATTGTGGAACAGTTAGCAATTGACCGTGCGAAAGAATTATTTGGTGCAGATTACGTGAATGTTCAACCGCACTCTGGTTCACAAGCAAATGCTGCGGTGTATGGTGCATTAATTAATGCGGGCGATACTATTTTAGGTATGGATTTAGCACACGGTGGTCACTTAACCCACGGGGCGAAAGTGAGCTTCTCTGGTAAAATCTATAACTCTGTACTTTATGGTATTACCGCTGACGGTTTAATTGACTATGAAGATGTGCGTCAAAAAGCATTAGAACATAAACCAAAAATGATTGTGGCGGGCTTCTCTGCTTATTCCCAAGTGGTAGATTGGAAAAAAATGCGCGAAATCGCCGATGAAGTGGGGGCGTATTTATTTGTGGATATGGCTCACGTTGCGGGCTTAATCGCAGCAGGTTTATATCCAAACCCATTACCATACGCACATGTTGTCACAACCACTACTCATAAAACCTTAGGTGGTCCACGTGGTGGTTTAATCCTTTCTTCTTGCGGTGATGAAGAGCTTTATAAACGCTTGCAATCTTCTGTTTTCCCTGCAAACCAAGGTGGTCCATTAGTTCACATTATTGCGGCGAAAGCAGTATGTTTCAAAGAAGCATTAGAGCCAGCTTATAAAGAATATCAAGCCAACGTGATTAAAAATGCGAAAGCGATGGTAGAAGTGTTTAAACAACGTGGTTATGACGTGGTTTCAAACGGTACAGAAAACCATTTATTCTTAGTGAGCTTCATCAAACAAGGCTTAACTGGGAAAGCAGCAGATGCAGCACTAGGTAAAGCGAATATCACAGTGAATAAAAACTCGGTACCAAATGATCCACAAAAACCATTTGTGACTTCTGGTATTCGTGTTGGTACACCGGCTGTGACTCGTCGTGGCTTTACTGAACAAGACTGTCGTGAATTAGCCGGCTGGATGTGTGATGTATTAGATGCATTAGGCAAAGAAAACGAAGAACAAGTGATTGCAGCGACCAAAGAAAAAGTATTGGCAATCTGCAAACGTCTTCCTGTTTACGCATAATGCTGATTCAGCTTTTATTTGTGATGTTAGCGGCGGTAAATATCGCCGCTTATTTTTTAATGTGGAAAGACAAAATCCGCGCGGTTCGTCACGGCTGGCGAATTTCTGAAAATACCTTTTTTCTATTAAGCCTTCTTGGTGGTTTTATTGGTGTTTATTGCGGGATGAAGCGCTTTCGACATAAAACAAAACATTTCAGTTTTAAATTTGTTGTTATTCTTAGTGGCTTTATTTGGTTGATCTTAATGCCTTATTGGTATTTCTTTCTTGAATAATGTTGAGTACAGAATAACTTTCAGTAATAAAAAAGCCTAGAGGATCTCTCTAGGCTTTTTAGTATGCGATTAGACTACTTAAAAATGAGGCGTTGATTTCGACTTTTCTTCACTTGCGAAAGTGTAATTAATCCTAACACAATGACATAGACAGCGAAAATAAATACCAACCATTGCACCATCGTGATGCCGAAAAGTGACCATTGGCTTTCATTACAGCTACCAGTTGGATTGAACACCGCAGGTAGCCATTTATGGAATGGTAATGTTTCCGGAAAGTTAGGTATAAATTCACATTGTTTCCACGGTGCAGGGTTCATTTGTAAATCAAGGTGACGGATAGATATCATTAATCCTTTAATTACACTAAATAAACCCACAATAAGAGCAAGAATGCGGATAATAAGCGAGCTTGGGGCTAAGGCGCCGATAAGACCAGCGACGAATAAACCTACAACAGCTAAACGTTCATAAACACAAAGTACGCAAGGTTGTAACCCCATGCCGTATTGAAAATAAAGTGCGGTCGATTCTAAGGCAAATGCGGTAAATGCCAAAAAGATCCACGCTGAACGTTTAAGGGATAATTGCTTAAAAAAGTCGAGCATTCTTTCTCCTTATGCTTCACTAAATAGGAAGAATTAAGCCAAGGTTCGCAAGCCAAATTGTCATGTCTGGTAAGATAAATTCGATAGCAAGGAACCCCACGATTGTTAATATGATAGTATAAGGTAATGCCATATAGACCATTCTGCCATAAGAAAGTTTAATTAATGGCGCAAGAGATGATGTCAGTAAGAACAAGAATGCCGCTTGACCATTTGGTGTTGCAACAGAAGGTAAGTTTGTACCGGTATTGATTGCGACCGCAAGTAATTCAAATTGATGTGGTGCAATTGCCCCTGCAGCAAGCGCATTTTTCGCTTCATTAATATAAACTGTTGCAACAAATACGTTATCAGAAATCGCAGAAAGTAATCCATTGAAACCATAAAACAAGGCTAACTGTGTCTTCTCTTCTGCACTTAATACAAAGTGAATAATTGGAGCGAAGAGTTTTTGATCGATAATCACGGCAACAATAGAGAAGAATACGACTAATAATGCAGTGAAAGGTAAACTTTCTTGGAATGATTTACCAATAGCATGTTCATCGGTTACACCAGTAAAAGTCGTTGCAAGAATAATTACACTTAAACCGATTAAACCTACAGCCGCTAAGTGGAAGGCTAAGCCTAAAATTAACCAAATCGCAATAAGAGCTTGAACAGAAAGGCGAATTTTATCTTGTTTAGACATTTTTTGTGTATTTTCACGATCTAAATCGGCCAAGATTTTCCATACTTCTTCTGGTAATTTTTCGCCATAGCCGAATACTTTAAATTTTTCAATCAAAATACATGTGAGTAGTCCACAGATAAATACAGGGATAGTCACTGGCGCCATACGGAAGAAGAACTCAATAAAATTCCATTTTGCTTGTTCTGCAATGATTAGGTTTTGAGGTTCACCTACCATGGTCATGACACCACCGAGTGCAGTTCCCACGCCCGCATGCATCATTAAACTACGTAAGAAAGCACGAAATTTTTCTAAGGTTTCATGATTTTTGATTTTATTATCATCGGAAATATCAACTGCATCTTGCAGTGTTTTGCCTGATGCAACTTTGTGATAAACCCCATAGAAACCCATGGCGACGCTGATGATTACAGCGACAACAGTTAGGGCATCTAAGAAAGCTGAAAGAAATGCCGCACTAAAGCAGAAGGCGACAGAAAGTACAATTTTAGAACGGATACGAACTAATAATTTGGTGAACACATAAAGTAAAAGCTGCTTCATAAAATAAATACCGGCCACCATAAAGATTAAAAGTAAGATCACTTCAAAGTTAGCCATAATTTCTGCTTTAACGTGTTCTACATTTGTCATACCGATAGCAATTGCTTCAATAGCTAACAAACCACCAGGTTGAAGAGGGTAGCATTTTAATGCCATTGCAAGTGTAAAAATAAATTCAGCAACTAGAACCCAACCAGCGATAAACGGACTGATCCAAAAGAACAACATAGGGTTAATGATTAGGAAAGAAATAATCGTTAATTTATACCAATCTGGACTAGAACCCAGAAAATTTTTCATAAATGCTTGTGTATAAGTCATAGCTAACTCCATTTTTTATAGTCTTTACATTGTAATATATACGGCTTTAAAGGATAATAGTTCAGTGAAAGATTTATTGAATAAATCACATTTTTTTGATCTTTTTAAACTTTTTAATATTTATGCAAACAGATAGCTCTCTTTTACGTGCTCAAAGTCCTGCTGCTTTAGCTGAAGAATACATAGTAAAAAGTATTTGGGATGATGTATTTCCTGCAGGCACCAATCTTCCTTCTGAGCGTGATTTAGCTGATAAAATTGGTGTAACACGCACGACATTACGCGAAGTATTGCAGCGTTTGGCTCGTGATGGCTGGCTTACCATTCAACACGGCAAGCCCACGAAAGTCAATGATATTTGGGATACAGCGGGTCCAAGCATCATTGAAACCTTAATTACCTTAGATCGCCAAAGCGCACCGTTAATCATTGAAAATATGCTGTCATTGCGTAGTCGCATGTCGGAATTTTATATTTATGAGGCAGTAAAAAATTCGCCTAAAGCCTCAGCAGCTTTGTTCAAAGGAATGGATGTTTTAGAAAATACGGCTGAAAGCTACATGGAATTTGACTATGCCTTATTTCGTCAGTTTACAGTAATGGCGAATAAACCTTTCTATCGTTTGATTTTCAATAGCTTACGTGGGGTTTATCATAAAATTGGTTTGCTATTCTTTAGTGACGAAAAACATCGCCAAGTGACACATGATTTTTATGTCGAGTTGCGTGATATTTGTGAAAAAGGTCAACCCGATTTAGTGGTGGAATGTATTCGTAAACACAAGCAAGTGACTTCCGCCTACTGGCGATCCATTTTAGAAAGTTTACCAAAAGATTTAGCAACAGAATAATATTAAAAGTGCGGTTGAAAATGATCTGACCCCAAAAAGTTAGACTGTTATTTAAAGGATTGTTTTCGATATTGTACCGGACTCAGTCCTTTTA
>NZ_JBTGNX010000023.1:0-9406 GCF_054332415.1 Haemophilus sp. SZY H56
TTTCACAACAGTGCGTCGTTGTGTGGGGCGTATTATAGATATTTCAGAATTCTTTGCAAGTGCTTTTTTGTAAAAAAATGTGATTTTTTCTTGATTGAAGATCTTTTAATCAAATAGTCTAAAAAACACTATTTTTATGCTGTTTTATTCTACGAATTCAGGCTTTCCGTAAACGCCTTTACTTTTCCCCAATCGGTATATTCAATTTCTTTAGTCGCATCTGTTTCACCACCTGTAATTTTCATAATCAATTGGATCATGATACGATCAATCCATTTATAGCGTGGATATAGCAACGCACCTGCAAACACGCCGACTTTTGCTGGAGTCCATCTTATGCGTTGAAGGAACTTACGCACATAGAGATTTCCTTCTGGCGTATCTTTTCCTTCTTTTCTCGCTGTCAAATTTACGCCAAAAAAGACCGCGCTTTTTGCATTCAATAATTCGTGATGGCGTTCTACAAAACGATATACCTGTTTATTAAAGTGACCATAACGAACGGATGCCCCAATAATCACCTGATCAAAAAATTGAAGATCCAATTCCTCCATTAACGGTGAAACCACTACTTCTCCCTCAAGATACTGAGCCATAAATTCAGCAATCTTTTTTGTTTGCCCATCACAGCTTGAATATAAAATTAATGTTTTCAATATGCCTTCCAAAACGCTGGTGTAAAGAGTATCAATAATGTAAAAATTTCTAAACGCCCACAAATCATAGCAAAACTAAAGACTAATTTGGCACTTTCTGGAACATCAATAAAGTTTTCGTGAACAAGGCCAAGTCCTGGTCCTGCATTCGTTAATGTGGCGAATACTGCCCCCATCGCATCAAAAACATTCATTCCACAAAGAATAGCAGCAAAAACACATCCCCAATAAACCAGTATAAAAATAATGAAAAATGCCAAAATACTTTCTATCATTCTTGGTGCTAGACGATTTTTACCTATTCGAATTGGTTGTACTAAATTTGGATGAATTAGACTATGCAGTTCTCGATCGATTTGTTTCCACAATATAAGTGTCCGTATCGCTTTTAATCCCCCAGTTGTTGAACCGCCACAACCACCAATTACCGCAGAAATCACCAGTAAAAGCCCAATAAAAGGCGGAAGATTATTAATATCAAAAATCGTATAACCAGAAGTCATTGACATTGATGTTAATTGTAATGCACCTTTTGTTACTGCCTCGTTCATATCTGAAACTAAACCGTAACCATATAAAGATAGAGATACAATACCAATAAAAATAATTTGCATCGTTAGAAAAAAACGAAATTCGGGATCTTTCCAATAATTTCGCCAAATATTTCTTTTACCTAATGCAAGAAAAGCAGAAATATGTAAACTAAAATTAACACCGCCAATCAGCATAAAAATTGTTGTAACCCAATAAATGGAAGCTTGATCAAAATAGCCGATACTTGCATCATGTGTTGAAAATCCGCCATTTGAAATTGTCGAAAAACTATGCCCAATGGCATCAAAAAAATTCATTCCTGACAGCCAATATGCAATGGCACAAAGAACAGTTAATGAAGCATAAATAATCCAAAGCGCTTTTGCCACTTCTGAAATTTTAGGCAAAGATTTTTGATCTTTAAGCGGGCCTGAAGATTCTGCTCGATATAATTGTGTCCCACCAATTCCCAACAGCGGAATTATCGCCACAGCCAATACGATAATCCCCATACCACCTAACCATTGTAAAAACTGGCGATAAAACAAAATAGATTTAGGTAAATTATCCAGCCCCGTCATTACCGTTGCACCTGTAGTAGTTAAGCCAGAAAATGACTCAAAAATTGCTGAGGAAAAAGACAGGTGCGGTTTTTCAAATAGCATGAATGGAATTGCCCCGATGCTGCCGAGTACTAACCAAAAAGCCACAACAATCAAAAAACCATCACGGGATCGTAATTCTTGTTTGTGGTGATGACAAGACCACCAAAGCAACATGCCCACGGTTAAGCTTAATGCAAAAACTTGCATAAACGCTTTACCGCCACCATCGCCATAAATAAGTGCCACAAAGGCTGGAATCAGCATCGTGCCGGAAAAGCACATGATCAAAATGCCGACAATCCGAATAATGGATAAAATATGCACAATATCTCGCTTAATTCATTTCTTCTAATTTCAACGTTCCTGCAGAACGCTCAATTAATGCTTGTTCAAAAGGTTTAATTTGATCTTCACTAATGCCTAACTGTAATGTAATCTGCACTTGAAAATCTTGCTGATAAATTTCAATTTGATGTTGCTCACACAAAATTTGGATCCAATTTAATTGTGCATAATCACAATGAACTTGGAATAACTGACGTTCGACTTTTCGTTCGGTTTCTAATAATTTTAAAGCTTGCTGCACGCCATTTCCATAAGCACGAACTAAACCGCCAGTGCCTAATAAAATGCCACCATAATAACGAACAACAACGGCACTAATTTCACCAACTTGACTACCTAGCAAAGCAGATAGCATCGGTTTCCCTGCTGTGCCTGCTGGCTCACCATCATCGGAAAAGCCTAATTGTTGAGAATTCGTTGTCCTGCCAGCCACTGCAGCCCAACAATGGTGGCGGGCATTAGGGTGCTGTGCTTTAATTTCTGCCCAAAAAGCTTTGGCTTGTTCAAGTCCTTCCGTATGTTGCAAATACGTGATAAATCGACTTTTCTTAATTTCTTCTTCAAAAACGACCGCACTTTTGGGAATAAGATATTCAGCCATGAAATAATTGCTTAAATGAATTTGTTGCGTAGTTTAGCATTAATAGCAGATTTATCGAAATTTCCCCATAATTATTGTATGATGTAGTTCAATTTCAATAAAACTGATGAATAACAATGACTGAAATGACTGCCAATAAAACCCTTGATACCGTTGGTTTACGTTGTCCTGAACCCGTGATGCTCGTAAGAAAAAACATTCGCCACATGAATGAAGGTGAAGTGTTGCTTATTTTGGCGGATGACCCAGCTACTACACGCGATATTCCCAGTTTCTGCCAATTTATGGAGCATACGCTGTTAGCAAGTGAAACCCAAGATACACCTTTTAAATACTGGGTGAAAAAAGGCCAATAAAAATGCGGCCTATATTGACCGCACTTTGTTATTCTGCCGTATTACTCGAAACGGGGTAATATTTTTTCTGAATAAATTCAGGCTTCAATAAAGCAGGGGCATTCCACCACTCAATCACCAGCTCCTGTGGTCCAGCTGCATAAGACGCAATTTCATACACGTTATACACAAAATGAATACCGTCATGATCTAAATAGAAATTATCGGTCACTTCAAAAGCGTCTTTTGATGTAAATGCTTCCTCATCTTTTACCTCACCATATCGAGTATAACGTTCCCAAAGCATCTCTTTTAATTTAGCTTGCTGATTTGGTTTAAACACATCATCAAATGAAAGTCGTTTTTTTGTTTCTAAATCAATATTAAGATAATGATCCCCCCCAACGCCATGAGCGCCACCACCATAGCTGTAATAGTTTATTAAAAATACAGCAAGCTTACCTCTTTGGTGATTAAATGCTAAATCTAAGGTTTCATCAACACCAATTATTGGGGATTCCAACATCTCTTTCTTAGCTTCATCATATGCTTTCTGGTAATCTGCTATAAGCTGCTCACGGCTTCTTGGTTTACCGTCAGCATTTTTGGAAATTTGTTCTAAAAGTAGTGTATCTAACCATTCAATATTCGTTTTTAGTGTCGAAATGCTGTAATGAAGTTTACCTTCTACAGGCACATATTCATCTTCTTTGGGCGATTTAGGATATTTGATGGTTTCCTCTTTATCAAAAATCACATCATCTTGAGCAATAATTGCTGGAATAACCTTCTCCACCTTTTCTTTTTCAGCTTTTAATTGTGTATTTTCTGCCGTCAGTTGCGCAATAGTCTGTGTTTGTTGCTCAATTTTTGCTTTCGCTTCTTTATCTTCGCAACCTGTTACAGTAAAAAGTGCGGTTAAAATTAAGGCTGAAATCAGTGTTTTTTTCATGTGTTATCCTATAAATCAAATGTATCTTTATCACGTAAAATATGGTCATTGCCTTTGCGGCGTAAAAAGCCAGTACGGTCAAAATACTCCATTAACTGTACGGTCAGTTTTCGACCAAAATTAAGCTTGTCACGTAATTCATTTACCGCAATCTTACCTTCTTCACCTGCTATTTGCTTAATTAAGCGAGCATAAGCATAAATGCTCTCAGTCAGGAAAAATCGATCTTTTACAATTGGGGTGAGATAGCCCAACTTACCTGCTTTATACATGAAATTACGCATCGCACTTTCATCTTGCGACAAGGCGGTTGCCATATCTCGCACCCAAATGGCTTGACCATGCGCTTTCTCAAATTCAGCTAACACCGCTTGCCATAAGCTTTGCTCTTCGGCTGAAAATTGGATTTTGTGTGAAGGCAAATGTAACCAACCACGAGTCTGCTGCAATTGGCCTTCATCAAGCATTTCTTCAATAAAATGATAAATCAGATTTTCCGGTTGGTTTAGTGTCGCAATACGGTATAAGCGGGCCTTACTCAAACCTAGCTGATCATTATGTTGCTCATGATAGGTAGCAAGTGCGGTCAAAATTTGCTGCGTTTTTTCACGTTGATAATCGCGATTAAAACACCAATTTTGGAAATGGATATCGCCATTCTCAGCTAATACTTCAGCCAGCTGATTTTCAGTTAGTTGCTCACTCCACATTAAAGCTTGAGCTGAAATCGCCTCTTTTTGTAAGGTTAATCCGATGCGTTGTGTGGCAGTTTGAGCCTGATTAAGTTTAGCCAAGAACGCTAAGCGAGCCTCTGTGCGCTTATAACGTTTTGGTGAATGAATTTCGAGTACCTTGGCACCACCAATTAACGCTTTCGCATCACCACTACGTAAAATTAATTTATCCCCAAAAGCTAAAAATAATGGCTGTTCTAAAATAACTTCTGCCAAAGTGCGGTCATTTTTCATTACATTTTTGCTTTCAAGCAAGGTGAGCTTACCCGTCGTACGGCTTGCCGCATGATAAATGTGCACTGGCTGACTGTCTTTCAAATTCACTTCAGGTGTAATTTCAATGGTAATACGATCGGTCGGCTCAAGTGGTTCTGAGGCTAACAACCAATCGCCGCGCTGCATTGGAGTACGATCTAAATCAACGTTTAAATTGAGCGCTAAGCGTTGACCAGCCAAACCTTTTTCGCTCGGTGTATTCTGAGCATGAATATTTTTTACGCGAACCTTTTGTCCCGTAGAAAGGAAGAGTTCATCATCAATGGCCACCGTTCCCGCAAATGCTGTCCCTGTTACCACTGTCCCCGCCCCTTTCACGCTAAAAACACGGTCGATGGCGTAACGGAACGGTTTATCTATTTCAGCTAATTCAGGTAAATTGGCCAAATAATCGCGTAACGCATTAATCCCTAAGCCTGTTTGTGCCGATGTAATAAAATAATGAGATTCAGCTAAGAATGGATAATCCGTCTGAATTTGTGTTTTTAATGCCTCGATTTGCTCATCTGTTGCTCGGTCAGCCTTGGTAATCACTACCATGATTTCAGTAAATTGAAGCTGACGCAAAATCGCTAAGTGTTCTTTAGTTTGTGCGGCAATTCCTTCATCTGCAGCAACAATGAGCATCGCATAATGCACACCACCAAGCCCCGCCAACATATTGGCGAGAAACTTTTCATGGCCAGGCGCATCAATAAACCCGAGTACTTTCTCTTTTAAAGGCAAATAGGCATACCCTAAATCAATGGTCATGCCACGTTTTTTTTCTTCCGGCAAATGGGCAGTATTTGTGCCTGTCAGCGCTTGCAAAAGGGCTGTTTTACCATGATCGACGTGCCCTGATGTTACTATGATCATAATTTTTCCACCGTATCTAATAATGCCTTAAAGTCAGCCACGCTACGTAAATCTAACCAAATTTTTCCTTTCTCAACGCGGCCGATTATCGGCTGTTCTAACGCTTTGAATACTGCTAAAAGTGCGGTCAATTTTGCCTCTGTTTTTTCTGCAATCGTCACCGCGAGAGAAGGAATCGTCGCCATCGGTTGAGAACCACTCCCAATCTGAGCAACACTTTCTTCAATCTCAACCTGGTAATCTTTTAAGCGGTTTACTAAACAGGCTTTAAGTTGTTCGGCTTTTTCTTTTAATACATCCATTGATTGGGTGAGCAAATGTAAAGTTGGCAATGTCTCAGTAAGTTTTTCAGGTTGGAGATAAAGGCGTAATGTTGCCTCAAGCCCAGCTAAAATCACTTTATCGCAACGTAATACGCGCTTTAATGGATGAGCTTGTAACTGAGCAATCCACTCTTTTTTACCGACAATAATACCAGCTTGTGTTCCGCCCAATAATTTATCGCCTGAGAATGACACCAAATTTACGCCCTGTGCGACTTTTTCTTGCACCGTTGGCTCATTCGGTAAATCATATTGGCTTAGATCAATCAATGCCCCACTACCAAGATCCGTAATCACTGGAATATCAAATTCTCGTCCAAGATCAACCAATTCTTGTTCTGAAACCGAAGCGGTAAACCCACTAATATGATAATTACTGCAATGTACTTTCATTAAGAAAGCGGTATTTTCATTGATTGCTTGACGATAATCTTTCAAATGTGTGCGGTTTGTTGTCCCCACTTCAACAAGTTTACAGCCTGCTTGAGCCATAATATCTGGAATGCGAAATGCACCACCGATTTCAATTAACTCACCACGAGAAATAATGACTTCTCTATCTTTAGCAAAGGTGGCCAACATCAAGAGTACAGCTGCAGCATTATTGTTAACGATACAAGCAGCTTCTGCACCTGTGAGTTGTGCAAGTAGTTCACTAATATAATTATCCCGATGACTGCGTTTGCCTTCTTCCAAATCATATTCTAACGCAACATTACCTTTCATCGCATGAAGCGCTGCCTGTTGTGCGCTTTCAGACCATAATGCTCGTCCTAAATTTGTGTGTAATACCGTTCCCGTTAAATTATGGACTGATTTAATTTGTACATGATTTTGTTGAGTCAAGCGATGCTGTAAATGATGTAATGTACTTAGATGATCGGCAAAAAAGTGCGGTAAATTTTTATGCTGTTTGATAAACTCGCGCCCATCAGATAATAATTGGCGTAATTCACGCACGACAGCTGAATGACCAAATTCAGTTAAAAGCATTTCACCTTCTGGTGTTTTTAAAAATTTATCTACCGAAGGAAGTTGTTGAAAAAGTGCGGTCATTTTTAATTCCTATTTCAAAATGGCATTGAATTGTAAACTAATTTACGCTAAAGTAACCGCAATTTCAATAACGGAAGGTCGTCATCTCCGGTGAGGTGGCAGGACTTCAAATCCTGTTGGGGACGCCAGCGTTCCCGGGTGGGTTCAACTCCCATGACCTTCCGCCAATCCATATAAATCTGCATAAATCCACGTAAATAATTCACCAGCAAGACCCAGTTAGAATAAGGCTTTATTGTAATTTTACGTAATCGGACGTAAACTACCAGCAACGATTTTTAGTAACATTTTTTGTACTATATTTTGGCGATAGTACTATTTTTTTGGATTCACTCCCAAATCCGGCTTAAATCTTCAAAAAACGATAGTACAAAAACTGAAATTCAACTAAGTAAATCAATGTTTTAAAAATCGGTAAATAACAGCTATTCACTGTTTTTTGATGGTACTAAAATTTATGGCACGCATAATTCAACCCTTAACCGATACGAAGATCCGCACCGCTAAAGCGGATGATTTCCCCCTAAGAGATGGCAACGGCTTATCATTAGAACTTACAAATGCAGGCTCTAAGATATGGCGGTTTAACTATCAAAAACCTTTCACTAAAAAACGCACTAATATTAGCATTGGTAACTTAAAAGAAATGGGGCTTGCAGAGGCACGCATTAAGCGTGATGAATATCGAGCCTTATTGCTTAAAGATATTGATCCGAAAGAATATGCAGACAAGCAACAACAAGAGGCTAACGATAAATTAAACCGCACTTTTGAAAAGATGGCTCACTTATGGTTTGAGGATAGAAAACTAAAAGCTAACTTTACCGAGCGCACAGCGAAAGATACGTGGGCTTTATTTGAACGCCACATTTTAAAAGCGTTAGGGGCTTATCCAATCGACAGAATCACGCCTTTAATAGCAATCAACGCATTTAAGCCATTAGAGCGAGAGGGAAAGTTAGAGACGGTTAGAAAAATCATCAATAACGTGAATTTTGTAATGCGTTATGCTTTGCATCGTGGACTGATTGAAACTAACAATCTTGCAAATATTGGCAATGAATTTGATAAGCCTATCACTAAAGGAATGAGCACTATACCACCTGAAGAATTACGGAGCTTTCTAGTTAAGTTTTATGAGGCAAGGGATAATAATCGATTCTCGCCATTGTCATTTTATGCCGTAATGCTAACGTTGCTCACAGGCAGCCGACCAAGCGAAATAGCAAAAGCCAAATGGAGCGATATTGATTTTGATACAGGCATTTGGAGTTATTTAGTGCAGAAAGGCAATAAGAACCGACCTGAGGGGCAATTACATACGGTTAGAGATTGATGCAGCGCAAGGGGGTAAGAAATGGCTAAATTAATCAACGCCCCTTACGCTAAACAGCAAGACCCCACAGGTCAAAGCCTTGTGACTATCTGCATAGGCACGCAAGCGCAAACTATCGCAAATCATTTTAATGAAATGGGTAAAAGTGCGGTAGAAATTGAGCTAGAAAATTCACTAGGCGAGCAAGGGAAATCATTTCCTTGTGTAGTGATTGATAGTGAGATTTTAGAGCAGATAGAACGCTATCGCATTGCACCTAAAAATACCCAGTCTATCCGCTTAATACAGGCGAATAATGGCGTAGCCCTATCATATGAAACGCTTGAGCTCATTTATTTAAATATCGCGCAATCCACCAGTGCAGAAAGCGTGATTTATTGCAATGAGGCTGGCGAAGTGTTGGAAGATGTAAGCCGATATATTCAACGGTTAAACGAGGACGAGGAAAGCGAAGATATAGAATAAAAAGCCTATTTTGAAAGGTATAGACTATCAATAATAAAGAGCTGATCATAATTGATTTGCTCTTTTTTTTATTCCACAGACGGAAAGAACAAGAAAAATTTTTTCCGTGTGTAGATGAGTTAAAAAATATTGGGCATTTTGGGCACGGAAACAACAAAATATAAATATATCAATCACTTATAAAAAATAGCGTGCCCAAATTACCCCTTTTCGTGCCCAAAAATAGGCTTTCCGTGCCCAATTTGTGCCCAGCCGTGCCCAGTGTTTTTTAGTTATCTATACACTTTTTTTATTTTTTCGGTGGTGGATAGCTATGGTTGATCTATAGGT
>NZ_JBTGNX010000024.1:0-4653 GCF_054332415.1 Haemophilus sp. SZY H56
ACAAATAAACCTGTAGATAAGCCATCAGCCGTCATCGAACTTGGTGCAAGCACGGTAATTGAGGCTAAATGATGCTGAATTGGATAGCCGGTTTTCGGGTCAATTTCATGAGCAAAACGTTTACCATTTTCTTCAAAGTAAATTCGATAATCGCCAGAACTTGCCATTCCCATATTGTCTAATCCAATGACAGCTTCAACCGCTCTTTCACCTGTTGTAGTTGGTTTTTCAATTGCGATCTGCCAAGGTTTGCCTTCAATATTTTTTCCTTTCGCACGAATTTCTCCGCCGATTTCAACCATGTAATTCTGAGCATTTAATTGTTCTAACTTTTCAGCGACCAGATCAACGCCAAAGCCTTTAGCAATCGAGGACAAATCGACATAAACTTGAGGAAGTGCTTTGCTTAATGTCGGTTTGGCAGCACTCATATCGAGGGCAATTTTATCAATACCAACCCAAGCTTGGCGTTCAGCTAATTGTTCTGGTGTAGGTTGTTTTTCTGGACGTTTTTCCGGGCCAAATCCCCATAAATTAACGACAGGGCCAACAGTTACATCCAATGCACCTTCAGTCACTTTATTTAAACGAATCGCTTCGGCCAATACTTTGGCAAAATCTGCTGAAATCTCAATCGGTGTATTCACTTGGGTATTTTGATTGAAACGACTCAATTCCGAATCTTTTTTGTAAGTGGACATTTTCGCGTTCACATCTTTTAAGATAGCTTCAATTTCTTCATGCGTCTTTTCAGATGTTGCTTTCATTGAGCCTTCATCAAGGTATTTAACATGATAAGTTGTTCCCATTGTTTTACCACTTAATGAGATAACTTTTGTTTCTTTTTCACAGGCTGCAAGACTTAATGCCATTGCCACCGCCACGATACCGCTTATTAATTTTTTCATCTGGATTTCCTAAATCTGTGAACTACTAGCAAACTAAACAAAATTTACCTGTAATCATAGAAAATTTTCTAAAAACACCTTAAATTTTGACCGCACTTCATCACAAAGTGCGGTCAGTATTCATGATGTTTTGATTAACTAAAATCAACCACCGAAGTCATCTAATAAGATGTTTTCATCTTCAACACCGAGGTCTTTCAACATTTTGATGACCGCCGCGTTCATTACCGGAGGTCCACACATGTAGTATTCACAATCTTCTGGTGCTTCATGATTTTTCAAGTAGTTTTCATAAAGTACGTTGTGAATAAAGCCAGTGTAACCTGTCCAGTTATCTTCTGGTAACGGATCAGATAATGCCACGTGCCATGTAAAGTTAGGATTTTCGGCTTGAAGCTGATCAAAATCTTCTACATAGAACATTTCACGTTTAGAGCGTGCACCATACCAGAATGACATTTTACGTTTAGAGTGTAAACGTTTTAATTGGTCAAAGATATGAGAACGCATTGGTGCCATACCTGCACCACCACCGATGAAGACCATTTCATTGTCAGTTTCTTTTGCGAAGAATTCACCGAACGGACCTGAAATTGTCACTTTATCACCTGGTTTTAATGACCAAATATAAGAAGACATTTGACCTGGAGGTGCATCAGGTTGACGTGGTGGAGGCGTTGCAATACGCACGTTAAGCATAATGATGCCTTTCTCTTCTGGATATGAAGCCATTGAGTAAGCACGGATAATATGCTCGTCCACTTTAGACACATAACGCCATAAATCGTATTTATCCCAATCTTCATGGTATTCTTCTGGAATATCAAAATCTTTATAGTAAACCGTATGTGGATCAGCTTCGATTTGGATATAACCACCTGCACGGAAAGGTACTTCTTCGCCTTCAGGAATAGCCAATTTAAGCTCTTTAATGAAGGTTGCTTTGTTATCATTAGAAATAACGGTACATTCCCATTTTTTCACGCCGAAGATTTCTTCTGGAAGTTCAACGTCCATATTGCCTTTTACATTCACTTGGCAAGCTAAACGATAACCTTCTTTTGCTTCACGTTTATTAATGTGAGAAAGTTCGGTTGGTAAAATTTCACCACCGCCACTTTTCACTTTCACCACACATTGACCACAAGAGCCACCGCCACCACAAGCAGAAGAAACGAAGATACCTTTACTTGCTAATGCACCAAGCAATTTACCACCAGCAGGTAAGGTGATCGCTTTTTCAGGATCGTCATTAATAGAAATGGTGATATCACCAGAATCCACTAATTTTGATTTAGCGAATAAAATAATCGCAACGAGCACTAAAAGGATAACCGTAAATGCCGCAACACCTAATAATAAAATTGAAGATTCGCTCATTTATGCCTCCTTATAACTGAATACCAGAGAATGACATAAAGCCAAGCGCCATCAAGCCTGCAGTGATAAAGGTAATCCCTAATCCTTTTAAGCCTGCCGGTACATCGGCATATTTCATTTTTTCGGTTAAACCTGCAAGCGCAACGATTGCTAACATCCAACCAAGCCCTGCACCCACACCATAAACTGCAGATTCTGCAAAAGTGTATTCACGTTGTACCGCAAAAGATACACCACCAAAGATCGCACAGTTTACGGCGATAAGTGGAAGGAAGATACCTAATGCGTTATAAAGTGCAGGGAAGAATTTATCTAAAGTCATTTCAAGTAATTGAACAAGACCCGCAATAATCCCGATAAAGGTAATAAAGTTTAAAAACTCAAGGCTTACACCTTCTACTAATGCGCCATCTTTTAATACATGTTCGTATACAAATTGGTTCGCAGGCACCGCAATACCAAGTACCACTGTTACCGCAACACCAAGGCCAAACGCCGTAGAAACTTTCTTAGAAACTGCAAGGAAAGTACACATCCCTAAGAAGAAAGAAAGCGCCATGTTTTCAATGAAGATCGCCTTCACGAATAGGCTAATATAATGTTCCATTGATTATTTCTCCTGTTGCTCAGGTTTCCACGTTCTTAAGCCCCAAATAACGAAGCCGATAATAAAGAACGCACTTGGTGCAAGAAGGAATAAACCGTTTGGTTGATACCAACCGCCGTCTTGAATCGTTTGGAATACAGGGAAACCAAATAAACGACCAGAACCGATTAATTCACGTAATGTGGCGACAATTAATAAGATCGCACCATAACCTAAACCATTACCGATACCATCAACAAAGCTTTCTAGCGGAGGTGATTTCATCGCAAACGCTTCTGCACGACCCATTACGATACAGTTTGTAATGATAAGGCCAACGAATACAGAAAGCTGTTTAGATAAACCATAGGCATAAGCTTTTAATACTTGGTCAACCAAGATTACTAAAGATGCGATAATCGCCAGTTGTACAATGATACGGATACTATTTGGAATATAGTTACGAATCAATGAAATGAACAAACTGGAGAAACCGGTTACCAAACTTACCGCAATCGCCATAACGATTGCTGTTTGTAATTGGGTTGTTACCGCTAATGCAGAACAGATACCCAAAATTTGCAAGGCAATCGGGTTATTTTTAACAATAGGATCGAATAAAAGACCTTTTAAGTTTACTTTTGCATCAGCCATTATTTGATTTCTCCTGCTTTAAATTTCGCTAAGAATGGACCAAAGCCATTTTGGCTGAACCAATAATCAAATGAACCTTGAACACCGTTACTGGTTAAAGTTGCACCTGATAAACCATCTACACCGTGCTCTTTATCTGCAGCAGAGCTACCTTTGTAGATTTTGAATTTTTGGTTACCTTGCTCATCGAATAATTTTTTATCGACAAACTGTGCTTGCCAACGAGGGTTCGCAATTTCGCCCCCAAGACCAGCTGTTTCACCTTGATCATAGTAAGTAATACCTTTGATGGTATTCGCATCTGGTGCAACAGAAACAAAACCATACATGGTTGACCATAAACCACGGCCATACATTGGTAATACAACTTGGGTTACATTGCCTTGCTCATCTTTTACAAGATAAACACGCGCTTGGTTTGCACGGACCTTGATCCCTGCTTTATCTGCCTCAGCTGGGATAGCTTGGCTTTTAGCTGGATCTTTAACGGCATCTTTAGGTTCAAATTTATTGATTTCTTCTGCTGAAGCTTGAACGTAATCACCACTTTGCAAATCCACTAAACGAGGTTCAATAAATTTGTTGTAAGTGTCTTTGATTACTGATGCATTATCTTCTTTCATTAAGCCAGCAACAGTTAAAATGTTACGTTGAACGTCGAGTGCTTTTTGTTCATCTTGTTTGGATTTTAATGCTACTGCAGCACCAGAAACCACGATAGAACACACTAAACTTAGCAACACAACAACGGTAACTGTACCGCTAACGCTATCTTTATTAAATTTAGCCATTTGTTCTTGCTCTCCGACGTTTGATATTTGCTTGAACCACGATGTAGTCGAAAATTGGTGCAAATAAGTTTGCAAATAAAATCGCTAACATCATCCCTTCTGGATAAGCTGGGTTCACTGTACGAATTAATACCGCCATCACGCCAATTAACGCTCCGTACCACCATTTACCTGTATTGGTGAATGAAGCTGACACAGGGTCTGTAGCCATGAAGATCATACCAAGTGCAAAACCACCTAATACAAAGTGCCAATGCCAAGGCATTGAGAACATTTGGTTAGAATCAGAACCGATTAAGTTGAATAAGGTTGCTGTACCAATCATACCGATCAT
>NZ_JBTGNX010000025.1:0-4298 GCF_054332415.1 Haemophilus sp. SZY H56
AGCTTAATCCACCCAATCGCGATGGACCAAGGTTTACGTTTCGCAATCCGTGAAGGTGGCCGTACAGTAGGTGCTGGTGTTGTTGCGAAAATCATCAAATAATTGATGTATTAACTGTAACAAGTTAGATTAAGAAGGCGTATCGAAAGATGCGCCTTTTTGTTTTTTATCAATGAATGTCATTTTTATGATAGAAAGTGCGGTCAAAAATCGAGTTGTTTTGGTATGATACAGATTAATTTTTTATACGGGTGTTTTTATGCAACAACTTCCATTTAAAGCCGTTGTTTCTGATCTTGACGGTACATTACTCAATACCAATCATGTAATTGGTGATTTCACAATTGAGATATTAAATAAATTAGAACAAAAAGGTGTTGATATTATTTTAGCGACAGGCCGTAATCACACGGATGTTTCTTCTATTTTAGGTAAGATTGGAGCGGAGCATGCTGTAATGATCACTTCCAATGGCGCGAGAGTACGCGACCTAAAAGGTAACCTTATTTATAGCAATAGCCTTCCAGAAGAAATCGTACTTGAGTTGTATAAAATCCCTTTTGATCGTACCAAGATTTGTATCAATACTTATCAAGATGATGGTTGGTTTATCAATATAGATGTGCCTGAATTAGCAAAATATCACAAGGATTCAGGTTTCATGTATGAGGTGGTTGATTTCACAAAACATCATGGAAGAGGAACTGAAAAAGTATTTTTTATTGCTCGTGACCCGAAAGATCTTGTGGAGCTGGAAGATTATCTTAGAACGCATTTTGGTGATAAAGCGACGATTGTTTATTCCGCTGTGACTTGCTTAGAGGTCATGAATAAAAATGTATCTAAAGGTGATGCATTAGCTCATCTATTAGAAAATAGAAATTATGGATTAAAAGATTGTATTGCTTTTGGTGATGGTCAGAATGATGTTGAAATGCTTTCTTTGGCTGGTAAAGGTTATGTGATGGCAAATGCTGATCCTCGTCTGAAAGAAGCTTGCCCTGAATTGGAAGAGATCGGGTTTAATAAGGACGAAGCAGTGGCCAAACATTTAGCTGCACTTTTTGGTATTAAATAGATGTTTCAGTCAATTTTTCTGGTTAGTGCAGGTGCAGCGATCGGAGCCTCTTTACGCTGGGGATTAGGTCTATGGCTTAATTCCCTGTTTAGTTCACTTGCATTTGGCACACTTGTGGCGAATTTTATTGGCTGCTTTTTGATGGGGATTTTACTAGCAGCTTTTTGGACCTTCCCTCAATTTAGTCCTGAATGGCGATTATTCTTAGTGACGGGATTTCTTGGTGCACTCACCACCTTTTCTTCTTTTTCAGGTGAAGTAATAGAGCTCTTTTTTAAAGAAGAATGGGGAAATGGATTGTTCGTTTTAGTGAGTCATTTAGTTGGTTGTTTAATCTTTACAGTATTAGGGATTTATTTCTTTAGGCTCATCAGTCTTCTATTCCATTTCCGATAAAATCGCTAAATTCTTCAGAATAAAATCCATGAGAGAGCATATACTGCCAAATTTTTTGTTTGGTTTTAATTGGTTGAGGTTCTGCATAATTAGGAAACTTTTTACGTAAAATCTTTTTTGCAATTTCAGTCCAATTAATTTCACTTTCTACAAGAACTTCATTTATTACATCTGAAGATACACCTTTTAGTTGACGTAATTCTTGTTTGATACGATTTGCACCATACCCACGTTGCGAACGTGCGTATAAATAATTTTCAGCAAATCGCTTATCATTTTGCCAGTTTTTTTTCTGGCAGTGCGCTATCGTTTCATCGATCTCATCTTCCGTAAATGCTTTTTCTTGCATTTTATTGCGTAGCTCAAATTCGCTATATTCACGTCGAGCAAGTAAATTAATAACATAGCTCAAAGCAAGAGAAGACATAGAAATTCCTTGTAAGAGAAATACAGTTGAAATAGAAAGGCGATCAATTTGACCGCACTTTTAGTGATTAGAAATCGCTTTCTGCGTCATCATTAGATTGTTCAATATCAGCCATTAATGCTTGTTCAGGATTAGCGACCAATTCAGCGCGAAGCTTCGCTTCAAGTTCGTCTGATTTCGCAGGATTTTCATGTAACCATTTCATTGCATTAGCTTTACCTTGACCAATTTTTTCACCGTTATATGCATACCACGCACCGGATTTCTCAACAAGTTTATGTTTAACACCAAGTTCAATTAATTCGCCTGCTTTAGAGATACCTTCTCCATAAAGAATTTGGAAATCTACTTGGCGGAAAGGTGCGGCTAATTTGTTTTTAACTACTTTAACACGAGTTTCGTTACCAATGACCTCATCTCCATCTTTAACTGAACCAGTACGACGAATATCTAAACGAACAGAAGAGTAGAATTTTAGCGCGTTACCACCAGTTGTGGTTTCTGGGTTACCAAACATCACACCAATTTTCATACGAATTTGATTAATGAAGATAACAAGACAGTTTGCATTTTTGATTTGACCAGTTAATTTACGTAGTGCTTGAGACATCAGACGTGCTTGTAAACCCATGTGTGAATCACCCATTTCACCTTCAATTTCAGCTTTCGGGGTAAGTGCAGCAACCGAGTCCACAATAACGACATCTACTGCTCCAGAGCGCACTAAGGCATCACAAATTTCAAGTGCTTGTTCACCATTGTCGGGTTGGGAAACTAAAAGTTCTTTCACATCAACACCAAGTTTTGCTGCATAAATAGGATCAAGAGCATGTTCCGCGTCGATAAATGCACAAGTTTTGCCTACTTTTTGTGCTTGAGCGATAACAGATAAAGTTAAGGTTGTTTTACCAGAAGATTCAGGTCCAAAAATTTCAACAATACGACCCATTGGTAACCCACCAATACCAAGAGCGACATCAAGACCTAAAGAACCTGTTGAAACAGATTCTACATCAAGGGCTTGAGTATCGCCCAATTTCATAATTGAGCCCTTACCGAATTGCTTTTCAATTTGACCAAGTGCTGCAGCGAGCGCTTTTTGTTTTTCTTCTTGAGTTGCCATATAAAACCTTCTTGAATAGAGTTATCTAAATTTGGTTAGATTATATCTGTATTGATGTACAGTATCAAGAGAAAATTTTTTCCTTACTGAAAAAATGTGAACTAGATTCCAACTTTTAGAAATCGTTTATTTAAAATCAATTTGTTAAGTATATAAGTTTGGACTAATGTGATAGTCATGACCATATCAAAAATACTTATCATAAATATAGCGTTTATGATAATTACTTATAAGAATAATTTTAGTTATTATTGGTTGTTATTTGAGAATTTTCAATGGGTTTAAGTATCTAATTATAAAATTATTTTTCATTATCTAATTGCCTATTTGAAAATAAATTTTATATTTGCGATCTATCTCACAAAATTGAAAATTTCTATTCGTTACACTTAATTGATTATGGTATAACTATTCTATAGAAGTACTTCTTAGTTATAGATAAATAAACTTTACTCTAAGGGGAGCTTTAAAATGAAAATCTTACCGATACCTAATGATAATATTACCAAAGTATGTGATCTGCTAAATCAACTTATTGGCGATGTGACAAGTAAGAATCTATTTACGGGATATGGCTTGTTTCATAAACAAAAAGATATGTTTGCTGTTTGGGTAAACAATAAAGTTTACTTGCGAGCTAAGGATGAGCTTTCAATAAAATTAAAAGGACTTGGATGTAAATCTTTTACAACAAATGAACTCAATAAGCGTTTTGTATTATCTGATTATTATGCTTTAACCGAAAGTATCTTGAAGGACAACGTTCTAATGAGAACTTTGATTATTCTTTCAATTACTCAAATAAGGAAGGAAAAACTCGATCTTGCGCTATCTAAGATTGGACGAATCAGGGACTTGCCAAATTTATCGATAAAGTATGAACGGGCATTAAACAAAGTAGGGGTTGATAATGTTGATACTTTACGAAAAATTGGTGCTGAAAATGCGATTGTTCGTTTGAAGAAAGCGGATATTAGTGCAAGTGAAGCTTTTTATTGGCGACTTCGTGGAGCTTTGGAAAATCGTAATTGTGAGTTTTACACTGAAAAAGAGAAGGAAAGAGGGCTTAGTAAACTTAATGAAATACTCTCCGCAAATGGATTTAGACGTTGTAAACGAGCATCCAAAAAGGTTAGTTAGAGAGTATTACGCAAATGACTTCATGCCTAAAAAATAATCGGTTAATGAATTTTTTGTAAAAAAGCACTTGCAAAGAATTCTGAAATATCTATAATACGCCCCACACAACGACGCACTGTTGTGAAACGTAATAA
>NZ_JBTGNX010000026.1:0-3745 GCF_054332415.1 Haemophilus sp. SZY H56
AAAGAATATTCTCAAACTCGAAAGTGATTTAAGAATATAGCTTACTTTTTTCTCTGTATATATAGACAAAAAGCCTGCGAGTTTTATACTTTTTGAGCAAAATTGCAAGTTTTGGATGAGCATTCTAATAAGTACGTTATATTCTCTTGAAAAAGTAAACATTATCATTCACATGCAATTTTGTTTTACGTATAATCTAAGAAACTCTCAAATAGTTTTAGGTCAAGTTTACGCGTTAAGCGGTATTTTATATTGATAAAATATCAGTTAAATGAGGTTTATTATGAAAATCAGTTTTCATTCTGTGTTACTTGGATTAGCGTCATGTATTGGCATTCAACAATCTGTGATAGCGAGTCCTCCTTCGTCTTCTCACCAATCAATATCTACTGAGTCCGCTGAGGCTTTAAAGCAACAATTTTCAATCGCTTTAGCCAAACAAGAAAAGCAACAAGTTTCGATTTTACAGAAAAAACTCACCGCACTTTTTTCTTTACCTCCTCAATTCCTAGATAATCAGATCCAAATAAGCGAAAAAATCCTCACTCGCATTTTTAAAACAGATAAAAATCTCACCCCTAAATTTCTTGATTATTTATACTTTGAACCGATAAATACTGGCGATGCTAATTTAATTCAGAAAATGAAGAAAAACTTACTGGTGTCTTTTTTAGCGAATGAGCAGGCAAAAATTTATATTCGTCAAACAGATAATTCGGAGCAATTTGTTCAGGCTTTAATAGAACGGGGAGCCAAACCAGATCAAATTATATTATTGTCTTTGGATGCTAAAGGCATATTTCAAAAAATTATTGAACAGATGCGTCAAGATTTTCCTAATCAAACAACTTTTTCTATTACTGAGAATCGAGTGAGTTTGATAACCCCTTCTTCTGAAATTAAGCCCCGCCTCGCTCTAGCCAATATGATGTTTGCTCGCCAATTTAAAGGGGTGGAGGTTGATGATTTTTCGTATTTGGATCAAGCACGTGAAAATCTTCAACACAATAACTATGCTATTCGTTATAAGACTTTCCAAGCAATGCTTGAAGGCTTAAATTAATCCGTTTACTCACAAGGAGCCATTATGTTTTTATCTAAAAAATCAGTTACCTTTGCAGTTAGTGCGTTAGCAATGCTTTGCTCAGGTGCAGCCTTTGCTAAAGAAGCGCCGCAAGCACATAAAGCTGTTGAGTTAAGTATCTTACATATTAACGACCACCATTCTTACTTGGAACCGCACGAAGCGAGAATTAATTTAAATGGTCAACAAACAAAGGTTGATATTGGTGGTTTTTCTGCTGTGAATGGGAAACTTTATGAGTTACGTAAAAAGTATAAAAATCCATTAGTGCTACATGCAGGTGATGCGATTACCGGTACGCTGTATTTCACCCTTTTTGGTGGTTCTGCTGATGCGGCTGTCATGAATGCTGGTAATTTCCATTATTTTACTTTGGGTAACCATGAATTTGATGCGGGTAATGAAGGTTTATTAAAACTACTCGAGCCATTAAAAATCCCAGTACTTTCAGCCAATGTTATTCCTGATAAAAATTCAATTTTATATAACAAATGGAAACCTTACGATATTTTCACTGTAGATGGAGAAAAAATTGCTATTATCGGTTTAGATACCGTGAATAAAACGGTTAATTCCTCTTCACCAGGTAAAGATGTGAAGTTCTATGATGAAATTGCTACTGCGCAAATTATGGCAAATGCGCTAAAACAACAAGGTATTAATAAAATCATCTTACTTTCACATGCAGGAAGTGAAAAAAATATCGAAATCGCTCAAAAAGTAAATGATATTGATGTGATCGTTACTGGCGATTCACATTATTTATACGGAAATGATGAATTACGTGGTTTAAAATTGCCAGTAATCTATGAATATCCACTTGAATTTAAAAATCCGAATGGTGAACCTGTATTTGTAATGGAAGGTTGGGCTTATTCTGCTGTGGTGGGTGACTTAGGTGTTAAATTCAGCCCTGAAGGTATTGCGTCTATTACTCGTAAAATTCCTCATGTGTTAATGAGTTCTCATAAACTTCAAGTGAAAAATGCGGAAGGTAAATGGACTGAATTAACAGGCGATGAACGTAAAAAAGCGCTTGATACTTTAAAATCAATGAAGAGTATTTCACTTGATGATCATGATGCAAAAACAGACATGCTTATTTCAAAATATAAAAGTGAAAAAGATCGTTTAGCACAAGAAATTGTTGGCGTCATCACCGGTTCTGCAATGCCAGGTGGTTCAGCAAATCGTATCCCAAATAAAGCAGGCTCAAATCCAGAAGGTTCTATTGCAACGCGTTTTATTGCAGAAACAATGTATAACGAACTCAAAACAGTGGATTTAACCATTCAAAATGCAGGCGGTGTTCGTGCGGATATTTTACCAGGCAATGTAACCTTTAATGATGCTTATACTTTCTTACCTTTCGGGAATACGTTATATACCTATAAAATGGAAGGTTCGTTAGTGAAACAAGTGCTTGAAGATGCGATGCAATTTGCTTTAGTTGATGGTTCTACAGGGGCATTCCCTTATGGCGCGGGCATTCGTTACGAAGCGAATGAAATACCAAATGCGGAAGGTAAACGTTTAGTCAGCGTGGAAGTATTGAATAAACAAACCCAACAATGGGAACCAATTGATGATAATAAACGTTATCTCGTTGGTACTAATGCTTATGTAGCTAGCGGTAAAGATGGTTACAAAACTTTTGGTAAATTATTTAACGATCCGAAATATGAAGGCGTTGATACTTACTTGCCTGATGCGGAAAGTTTCATTAAATTTATGAAAAAACATCCGCACTTTGAGGCTTACACTTCATCAAATGTGAAATTTAATGCTTCTAGTGATGCGTTACCTAAAAAATAAAAGCTAAAATATATTGAAAATAGCGCGTATTTAACACTCGATTTTATACCTCAGGCAAACCCACTTTATAGACCATCTGGTAAAGGTGGGTTTATTTTTTGTCGTTTTATCTCTTTCTATTACATTTCACTTTAGATTGCCATTCAAGCAGTCAGTTTCGTAGAGTTTTTACCATTACCTCATATTAATAAAGTCTGAATTATAAAAAGCGTAAAAAAGCCCATAGCACAAGGGCATTTTCTTGATATTTTGTGCTTGCTTGCATGTGTACTTTCGACGAACCTCTGTAATGGGCATAACTATGTCTATGGTGTTGTTCTGCTTCCGTAAAGTTATGCTCAACCATTTTTGCTAGACGTTTGTAGAGTTTTTCCCTTGCTCCGATGACTTAACTGCATTGGCGTTTTCTATCGTAGCTTGATAAGTGTGTCAGGTAATCAGCCTTTCGGCTTTTTATTTTTGTCGGGCGACGATAATCAAATACACTAATAACCTCTCGGCGAGCCAAGCTTTCTGTGATAGGGACGGTAAAATAGCCAGCATCAAGCCCGACGGCTTTTTTGGGGGGGCTGAAAGCGTTATGTCGAGGAATCAAGGTGGTCAAGCAGCATTACAACACACTGTAACCGGTCAACCAATTACTTGGATGGATGCATTCATTGGTAATATTCCTGGTTCAATGGGTGAGGTTTCAACGCTTGCGTTATTAATCGGTGGTGCAGTGATTGTATTCACCCGTATTGCTTCTTGGCGCATTATGGCTGGTGTCATGATCGGTATGATTGGTACAGCAACCTTATTCAACTTAATCGGTTCTGATTCTAACCAAATGTTCTCAATGCCTTG
>NZ_JBTGNX010000027.1:0-3604 GCF_054332415.1 Haemophilus sp. SZY H56
GTGGTAGTTCAGCTGGTTAGAATACCTGCCTGTCACGCAGGGGGTCGCGGGTTCGAGTCCCGTCCATTCCGCCAATTCTTAATACCAATAGGGGCGTAGTTCAATTGGTAGAGCACCGGTCTCCAAAACCGGGTGTTGGGAGTTCGAGCCTCTCCGCCCCTGCCATCATTTCATATCAAATAATATTTAATCTTTTTAAGAATATTGTCTATTTTGCTATTCGTTTTATACTAATCGCATTTTTAGTATTTCAGAGATATTCTTATGCATTATTCCATTCAAGATTTTATTCAATTAATTGCCCAATTACGTAATCCTAATGGCGGTTGTCCTTGGGATCTTAAACAAAATTATGAATCAATGATTCCTTGTTTAACCGAAGAAACTTATGAAGTCATTGATGCCATCCAAAAGAAAGACATTGCTAATTTAAGGGAAGAACTTGGTGATCTTTTATTACAGGTTGTATTTTTTAGCCAGCTTGCTTCTGAAGATGGTTATTTCACATTTGATGATGTTCTTAATGATATTTCTAAAAAGATTGTTCGTCGTCATCCTCATGTGTTTGGAGATGCCACAGCTGGAAATGAAGAAGAGGCATTAGCTCGTTGGAATAGTATCAAAGCACAAGAGAAATCAGTTCAAGAAAAATACTCTATTCTAGATGATATTCCGAATGCTTTTCCTGCATTGTTAAGAGCACAAAAAATGCAAAAACAATGTTCAAAGATTGGTTTTGATTGGGATGATGTTGAACCTGTATTAGCTAAAGTTGAAGAAGAATTGCAAGAAGTAAGGGATGAAATCAATCAAACTTCTCGTAATCAAGAAAAAATAGAAGAGGAGATCGGGGATTTATTTTTCGCAACGGTTAATTTGTCTCGTCATCTCAAGTGCAATGCGGAAGAGGCTTTGCGTAAGGCGAATAATAAATTTGAACAACGTTTTCGTAAAGTAGAAGAAAAAGCATTGGAACGAGGTTCATCAGTTAAAGATCTTTCTTTAATTGAAATGGATATATTGTGGGATGAAGTGAAAAGAGAAGAAAAATAATTGCAATGGCAGAGGGTGCTTTCCTCTGCCATTTTTTATTCTATAAAATGGATAACTATTCCTTTTATGCTAATTACCATAATTAAATTCGGTTATTTATCCACTCAATGTAATCAGCTTTTCGATGACTGAGTATATTTTTCGCCATTTTGGTTTTATTCTCATTTTAGTTATTGACAAGGTTATTATTTAAACATATATTCGGCAAGCCACTTGTCTAAAATACTTTTTATCGAAGTGTTGAGTGATGATTCATAAAATGAATAACTCGTATTCGAATAGGTGTAAATATGCTCTTAAAGAAAACTTTACTTGTTGTAAGTTTGACGGCCGTATTAGCTGCTTGTAGTACAGCAACAAATGAAAAATGGCAAAATTTTGATAATAAATCTCTTAATGAAAACATTAGTAGTACTGATGCCGGTATTGTTGTTTATCGTGATAACAGTGGCGAGTCTACTCCAGCAGTCAATATTGCTGTAAATGGTGAATATCAAACATCATTACAACGTAATGGCTTTTCAGAGGTAGTGGTATGTGCACAGCCTCAACGTATTGGCGCATTTACAAAGATGCAAGATCCTGCTTATGTTTTTAAACACACTGGCGGTAAATACTATACCTTGGAAGGCGGTAAATTAATTTATTTCCGAGTGAGTGTAGATGAGATGGGCAATGTTGCCATGACAGAGGTTGATCAAAATACAGCAAAAGAAGAGATGGCTAATGCTAGATTCCAAGCCAATACGCTCTCTCGTGTTGAATATGCAAATACTTGTGGGCCGAAAAGCTATGTATTAAATGCTTCAGCATTATTCCCATTCGATCAATATAGTGCTAACAGTATTCTTCCTAATGGACGTGATGAAATTCGCGCTATTGCAAAAGATATTCAGGAATATCCAGCAAACATTCGTTCGGTTGAAGTATCTGGTTATACTGATCCCCAAGGTAGCGCTGAATACAACCAAACACTTTCTCAACAACGAGCAAAAACCGTAAAAGAGTTATTGGTTCATGGCGGTGTAAAATCTAATCTTGTCCATGCAGCTGGTTACGGTGCTCAAAATTTAAAAGTCACGAATTGCGAAGCACAACATGCTGGTAACACATCTGAATTACAAGTCTGTAATCAACCAAACCGTCGTGTAGAAATTAAATTACATACAGTAAATAACTAATAGATAGGGAAAATTAGAATAATGAATATCATTCTAAAAATTAATAATGCATCTGAAACAGTTCAAAGCATTAATTTAAATACAAATCTTAAGCAAGCAGTTCGTGTACAAGCACAAAATGATGTTAATTATCAATTAATTGATCAAAACACGGGCTATGCGCCTGAAAATATTACCACAAAGCGTGTTGGTAATGATTTACAAATTGCGTTTGAAGGTTCTGATATTGAACAACCAGATTTAATTATCGAAGATTACTATGATCAAGATAATTCAAATTTGCTTGTCGGTACACATGAAAATGGAAATCTTTACCCATATGTACCAGAAACTGGTGTACAAACTGATGCTGTAACTTTATTAGCTCAGGAAGTGTCAGTTGGTCAAGCGTTAGGTGGAGAAGCGCTGAAGTCTGCAATGTGGGCGTTTAATCCTTGGTGGTTATTAGCTCTTGTTCCTATTGCGGGTATTGCGATTGCTGCGGGTCATGATAGCAGTAGTGGTAGTAAAGATACAACCCCTCCAGGAGCGCCAACTGTAACTGCGAACGTAGGCGGTTCCGTAGATGTTGTGCCACCGAGTGAAGCAGACACCAAAACGGTAACTATTCGCTATACTGATGAAAATGGTGTTGAGCATACCTCTACAGTGGAAAAAGGTAATAATGGTAAATGGACCTCAACAGATACAAATTTAATTGTTGATGAAAATACAGGTAAAACCACTATTCCTGCTGATAAAGTAAAAGATAATACTAAAGTAACTGCGAATGCAACGGATAATTCAGGCAATAAAGGTTCTGAAGGCGATGCAATCTCAGGTATTGACCAAGTAGAAGGCAAACCAGGTATTATTATTCCAGAAGCTCAAGATGGTTATATCAATGGTAAAGAATTGGAAGATGGTGTTCAAACTCAGATTATTTTACCAAAAGGTACAATTGAAGGCGCTACTGTAACTGTGACTATCACAAAACCAGATGGTACTACAGAACAAATCAGCCACACTGTGACAGGTGACGAAGTAACTAATGGTAAAATTGACCTTACTATCCCTAAAGAAAGCTTACCGGCTGATGGTAATTATAAAGTCGGTGTATCCATTCAACAAGGCAATAATCCAGCCGTTTCAGGTGATACCGAATCTTTTGAATTAGATACTGGCATCCCAGGCGATGTTGATAACAACGGTGAAGCAAGTAATGGCGACACTGACAACAACACCAAAGATGGCATTCAAACGAATGTAACTATCCCAACAGGAACAAAAGCAGGTGATACCATCACTGTATCTGTAACTGATCCAAACGGTAAGACAGTTGAAGTTCCACATACCGTGACAGAAGATGATATCAAAAATGGTTCAGCGGA
>NZ_JBTGNX010000028.1:0-2675 GCF_054332415.1 Haemophilus sp. SZY H56
ATCAAGATTTATCAGAATACGACATTCGAAAATCTGATGACCGATAGCATAAATGTAAACATAAAAAAGCGATTGAATAGCGTAGTCTTTCAATCGCTTTTTTGTGTTGAGCAACCGTAGCCGTTAGGCGTAGGGCGGTAGTTACGGCGTAGCCGTGAGCCAACTGCAAGTTCAGGATTTTTTGTGTCAACAAAAAATGGGATTTTGGGGCATTGGGCGGACTATTTGTCCGACAATGTCCTAAAAATCCCTATCCTGCATTAGACATTTATGCTATTTTCCTTGTTACGCTGTAAAACGCACGGAATTTAACGATGAAACAAAAAGCTAGCTTTCGTATTGATGAACAACTACACAATAGATTAAAGGTATTTGCGAATAGTCAAGGAATAACAACAAGCCAATTAATCGAATTAGCTTGTTATAGTTTTATGGAAGAAAAACCAAAGCCAACTAAGCAAATTGAACGGCATAAAAAATTAGAAACAATCAATGTAACACTTAGAGTTAATCAGCCAACCTATAAGAAATTAGCTAAAATCATTCAAGCTAAAAATTCTACCCTATCGCAAGAATTGAATTATCGTCTTTCAGCCACGCTTGAAAATAACGTTTTTAGTGATGTAGAACTTGGTAAGTTATGGGCGGTTAAAGTGGATATTGATAGATTAGGCAACCTATTTAAATTGGCAATCGATCAGAAAACACCTGTAAATGACGAGTTATTTAAACAACTTGATAATGATATTAAGGATTTACGCAATGAATTTAATAAAATTCTTACAACGGTAAATAAACGAACGCTATTAAGATAAAAAACAAAACCGCCTAAATGGCGGTTTATGCTATAATTTTTCATGGTTGGTCGGGTGTTATATAGCTTTCCCGACTGGTACTCGGGTTAGCTATATCCTCCCAAATCTTACCGATCTAAGGAGGTGATTATGTGTGAAATGGTTTAAATTATTACTAATTCTAATCATTATCCTGTTGCTAACTGCTGATACCCCTATCGCAAGATAGCAACCCAACCAAAGGGATGGACTTCGGTTCGTCCCTTTCCAATATTATATGACCTACCCTTTGCAAATTCAATTATTCTTAAAACGCTCTAAAATCCATTTTAAGCCATTTTTAACGATCACCCTGATAAAACCATTACTAAAACTATTTCTAACGCCCTACGGTTGTTAAATCCGCCTTAAACGTTAAAAGCAAGTTTTAACGCTTAAGACAGATTGCCACTTATTTTTCTAAAAACAAAAAATAAGGCGATAGCCTTATATTCTTTCTTTCTTTCTATCTTTCTTATCTTTCTGACTTTCGAAAGCCTTGTTAGACAAGGCTTGCGAAAGTCAGAAAGATAAGAAAGATAGAAAGAAAGAAAGAATATAAGGCTATCGCCTTATTTTTTGTTTTTAGAAAAATAAGTGGCAATCTGTCTTAAGCGTTAAAACTTGCTTTTAACGTTTAAGGCGGATTTAACAACCGTAGGGCGTTAGAAATAGTTTTAGTAATGGTTTTATCAGGGTGATCGTTAAAAATGGCTTAAAATGGATTTTAGAGCGTTTTAAGAATAATTGAATTTGCAAAGGGTAGGTCATATAATATTGGAAAGGGACGAACCGAAGTCCATCCCTTTGGTTGGGTTGCTATCTTGCGATAGGGGTATCAGCAGTTAGCAACAGGATAATGATTAGAATTAGTAATAATTTAAACCATTTCACACATAATCACCTCCTTAGATCGGTAAGATTTGGGAGGATATAGCTAACCCGAGTACCAGTCGGGAAAGCTATATAACACCCGACCAACCATGAAAAATTATAGCATAAACCGCCATTTAGGCGGTTTTGTTTTTTATCTTAATAGCGTTCGTTTATTTACCGTTGTAAGAATTTTATTAAATTCATTGCGTAAATCCTTAATATCATTATCAAGTTGTTTAAATAACTCGTCATTTACAGGTGTTTTCTGATCGATTGCCAATTTAAATAGGTTGCCTAATCTATCAATATCCACTTTAACCGCCCATAACTTACCAAGTTCTACATCACTAAAAACGTTATTTTCAAGCGTGGCTGAAAGACGATAATTCAATTCTTGCGATAGGGTAGAATTTTTAGCTTGAATGATTTTAGCTAATTTCTTATAGGTTGGCTGATTAACTCTAAGTGTTACATTGATTGTTTCTAATTTTTTATGCCGTTCAATTTGCTTAGTTGGCTTTGGTTTTTCTTCCATAAAACTATAACAAGCTAATTCGATTAATTGGCTTGTTGTTATTCCTTGACTATTCGCAAATACCTTTAATCTATTGTGTAGTTGTTCATCAATACGAAAGCTAGCTTTTTGTTTCATCGTTAAATTCCGTGCGTTTTACAGCGTAACAAGGAAAATAGCATAAATGTCTAATGCAGGATAGGGATTTTTAGGACATTGTCGGACAAATAGTCCGCCCAATGCCCCAAAATCCCATTTTTTGTTGACACAAAAAATCCTGAACTTGCAGTTGGCTCACGGCTACGCCGTAACTACCGCCCTACGCCTAACGGCTACGGTTGCTCAACACAAAAAAGCGATTGAAAGACTACGCTATTCAATCGCTTTTTTATGTTTACATTTATGCTATCGGTCATCAGATTTTCGAATGTCGTATTCTGATAAATCTTGAT
>NZ_JBTGNX010000029.1:0-1920 GCF_054332415.1 Haemophilus sp. SZY H56
CGTTTCGCAATCTTCGTTAGAACATCAAACGTTAAAGGGTGGTATTTCAAGGTCGACTCCATAATCACTGGCGTGACTACTTCTAAGTCTCCCACCTATCCTACACATCAAAATTCAATGTTCAGTGTCAAGCTATAGTAAAGGTTCACGGGGTCTTTCCGTCTAGCCGCGGGTACACCGCATCTTCACGGCGATTTCAATTTCACTGAGTCTCGGGTGGAGACAGCCTGGCCATCATTATGCCATTCGTGCAGGTCGGAACTTACCCGACAAGGAATTTCGCTACCTTAGGACCGTTATAGTTACGGCCGCCGTTTACTGGGGCTTCGATCAGGAGCTTCTCTTTCGATTACACCATCAATTAACCTTCCAGCACCGGGCAGGCATCACACCCTATACGTCCACTTTCGTGTTTGCAGAGTGCTGTGTTTTTAATAAACAGTTGCAGCCAGCTGGTATCTTCGACCGGTTCAACCTTCGCCCGCGAGGGACTACAATCTACGCCGGCGCACCTTCTCCCGAAGTTACGGTGCTATTTTGCCTAGTTCCTTCACCCGAGTTCTCTCAAGCGCCTGAGTATTCTCTACCTGACCACCTGTGTCGGTTTTCAGTACGGTTTAGTAAAGCCTGTCGCTTAGTGGCTTTTCCTGGAAGTGTGGTATCGGTTACTTCAGCTCCGTAGAGCCTCGTCATCATCTCTCAGTGTTAAGGAAGTTCGGATTTGCCTAAACTTCCCACCTACCAACTTAAACGCACATATCCAACAGTGCGATAACCTAACCTGCTCCGTCCCCACATCGCAGCTTTACCAAGTACAGGAATATTAACCTGTTTCCCATCGACTACGCTTTTCAGCCTCGCCTTAGGGGCCGACTCACCCTGCCCCGATTAACGTTGGACAGGAACCCTTGGTCTTCCGGCGAACGGGTTTTTCACCCGTTTTATCGTTACTTATGTCAGCATTCGCACTTGTGATACGTCCAGCATGCTTCTCAACACACCTTCATCCGCTTACACAACGCTCCCCTACCCAACAGTATTGCTACTGATGCCGCAGCTTCGGTGCTATATTTGAGCCCCGTTACATCTTCCGCGCAGGCCGACTCGACTAGTGAGCTATTACGCTTTCTTTAAATGATGGCTGCTTCTAAGCCAACATCCTAGCTGTCTAAGCCTTCCCACTTCGTTTCCCACTTAATATAGACTTTGGGACCTTAGCTGGCGGTCTGGGTTGTTTCCCTCTCCACGACGGACGTTAGCACCCGCCGTGTGTCTCCTGAGTATCACTCTTCGGTATTCGTAGTTTGCATCGGGTTGGTAATCCGGGATGGACCCCTAGCCGAAACAGTGCTCTACCCCCGAAGGTGTCCGCTCAAGGCTCTACCTAAATAGATTTCGGGGAGAACCAGCTATCTCCCGGTTTGATTGGCCTTTCACCCCCAGCCACAAGTCATCCGCTAATTTTTCAACATTAGTCGGTTCGGTCCTCCAGTTAGTGTTACCCAACCTTCAACCTGCCCATGGCTAGATCACCGGGTTTCGGGTCTATACCTTGCAACTAGACGCCCAGTTAAGACTCGGTTTCCCTTCGGCTCCCCTATTCGGTTAACCTCGCTACAAAATATAAGTCGCTGACCCATTATACAAAAGGTACGCAGTCACCCTTAAAGGGCTCCCACTGCTTGTACGTACAAGGTTTCAGGTTCTATTTCACTCCCCTCACCGGGGTTCTTTTCGCCTTTCCTTCACAGTACTGGTTCACTATCGGTCAATCAGGAGTATTTAGCCTTGGAGGATGGTCCCCCCATCTTCAAACAGGATATCACGTGTCCCGCCCTACTTATCGTTAGCTTAGTACCATGACCTGGACTTCGAGTACGGGGCTATCACCCTGTGTCGCTAAGCTTCCCAGCTTGTTCC
>NZ_JBTGNX010000030.1:0-1848 GCF_054332415.1 Haemophilus sp. SZY H56
CGTAAAGCTAAACTTTACTACTTACGTGAACGTTCAGGTAAATCTGCTCGTATTAAAGAGCGTTTGGGCGAATAATTTCGCAAAGAAAAAGGCTTGGGATCCCAAGCCTTTTTTGTTAGGTTATTTAATCCGTTCTTCGATAATCCCACCGCCCAAACAAATTTCACCAAGGTAAAATACGGCAGATTGTCCTGGTGTGACGGCTGATTGAGGTTCATCGAAAATCACTCGAATAGTTTCATCATCAATCGGTTCAATCACACAAGGAATATCTTGTTGGCGATAACGTGTTTTAACCGTGCAACGTACTAATTCACGAATTGGCTCGCGATCAACCCAATGTAATTGGCTAGCAATCAAACCTTTTGAAAATAAACGAGGATGGTCATGCCCCTGAGCGACAATAAGCTCATTATTTTCAACATCCTTATCTACCACATACCAAGCCTCATCACCCGCATTTTTTAAACCACCAATGCCTAACCCTTTACGCTGTCCCAACGTGTGATACATCAAACCATCATGGCGACCAATAATTTCACCATCAACAGTACGAATATCACCAGGTTGAGCCGGTAAGTAACGAGCTAAGAAATCCTTAAATTTACGCTCACCAATAAAACAAATACCGGTAGAGTCTTTTTTCTTCGCCGTAATTAAGCCAAGCTCTTCAGCAATAGCGCGAACAATGGGCTTCTCAATTTCACCAACGGGGAATAAACTTTGTCCCACTTGTTTATGGCTTAAGGTATAAAGAAAATAACTTTGATCTTTATTAGCATCTAAACCACGTAATAATTTTGCATTTTCATCATCACCAGCCCTACGTACATAATGCCCTGTTGCAATGTAATGAGCACCAAGATCTTCAGCTGCATATTCTAAAAATGCTTTAAATTTAATTTCTTTATTACACAAAATATCTGGGTTCGGCGTGCGCCCTGCTTTATATTCAGTTAAAAAATGCTCAAATACATTATCCCAATATTCTGCAGCAAAATTAATTTTATGTAGTTTAATCCCCAACTTATCACATACAGCCTGAGCATCTGCAAGATCAGCTGCTGCAGTGCAGTAATCCGTATCATCATCTTCTTCCCAGTTTTTCATAAACAGGCCTTCCACCTGATAGCCTTGCTGTTGAAGAATAAAAGCTGACACAGAAGAATCCACTCCGCCAGACATACCACAAATGACTTTTTTTGTCGCATTTCTCGCAAGCTGTTCTTGCGTCAATTGAGGAAAGTATTGATTATAAGTATTTGAAATTAACATAGTTCTCCCGTAACTTCGGTTAAGACGAAGCACATTGGTCATTGAATGAGAAAACGGCAAAATAATTTTGCACATAAAGTGCGGTCATTTTTGATGCAAGTTATTTCACTTCATAAAATTGCGAATCACCATCTTTTTTCGCAAATTTTTGCTCATATTCGGCTTTTGCTTGTTTATCGCCCGCATCTAATTTTGATTGAAGCGTGTCGCAAGGTTTATCACAATCACAAGCTTTGGCAATACCAAGGGTAGATAAACCACCGCAGCTGCCTTTTAAACTTTGTTTTTTGATAATAAATCCGATAGACATCAACAATATAATTGCGACGAAAGCGATTAAAGTAAAAAATAAAGTTTGCATAACTATTCTTTTGTTTCTGTTAATTTTTTGAAAGCAGAGGATGATTTTGTCACAAAACCATTATCTGTTTTAATGATTAAATAAACGGCAAGATTATTTTTCTCAGCCACTTCTAACGCCTTGTCTTCACCAAGCACAAATAAACCTGTAGATAAGCCATCAGCCGTCATCGAACTTGGTGCAAGCACGGTAATTGAGGCTAAATGATGCTG
>NZ_JBTGNX010000032.1:0-1363 GCF_054332415.1 Haemophilus sp. SZY H56
ACAAGGCTTTGCAGATTTAAAGGTGATACTTTTTATGGTTAAAGGTGATACTTTTTATGGTTAAAGGTGATACTTTTTATGGTTAAAGGTGATATTTTTTATGGTATTGGTGAGATAGTAAGTGTATTATATCACCAATACCATAAATGCTATCACTTAAAGGATGTTTTATGAGCGATTTAATGATTAGAAAAGCTCACCCAATAATAGAGGCTGGCTACAAATTAACGATTGCGGAGCAAAGAATAATTTTATTGAGCCTTGCTCAGTTGGATAACCGGGATGCTGATCAAGCCAATGTGATTTTATACGTAAAAGATTACGCTAAACATTTTGGTATTTCTGAAAAGTTAGCATATAGCGAATTAGAGCGAGCATCTAAGCGTTTATATGATCGCTCTATCATTCTAAAGGGAGAAAATGAAACAACGGAGTTTCGTTGGATTGAAAGTCGCACCAGATATCATAAAGGGGAAGGGCGGATTTCTTTTGAATTTAGCCGAAGGGTTATGCCTTATTTATTTGAATTGGATAAAAGATTGGGTTTTACCCAATATGAGCTTTTAAGTGTAAGTGGTTTTAAAAGTGCGTATTCAATCCGTTTATATGAGTTAGCTGTAAAACTCTTAGGAATGAAAAATCAGAAGGTCGAAATAGATGAATTAAGACGTATCTTACAGTTAGATGACAAGTATCAAGAGTTTAAGATATTAAAACGAGATGTAATAAATCTAGCGTGTAATGAAATTAACGAAAAATCAGATCTTTTGCTCAACATTGAGCCTGTAAAACTTGGTCGTAAGATTGTAGCATTAGAGTTTCAAGTAGCCAAAAAAGTTAAATCTACCAATATTCCAAAATTGGACGGAATGCGAAAAATACATGGTGTTTTTGAAGAAATAAAACGCCCACAAGTAGTAAAGGGAAGTGATGCAGAAGGACAATGGGCAAGGGAAAACTTGAACCGTGCAATCAAACAAATACGAGAGTTGGGAATAGTGAAAAAAGGGATCATTATTGAGGAATGTTTTTCAATAATTCCTACTGAATGGCTGAAAGTTTTAGCAAAGTATTACGCTATAACAGACCGATATTCTGCTCGTGAGATTAACGAAATATTGAGTAAACGATGAAAAAATTACTAATAAATCAGGCCAGGTGTTTACTTTGTGGCGATATTGTAACATCAAAATATTCTCACGATTATGTAACGTGTAAGTGTGGAAATCTATCTATTGATGGTGGCAATGAATACCCGAGAAGATTGTATAACGAACCCAACTCTTATCAAGATTTATCAGAATACGACATTCGAAAATCTGATGACCGATAGCATAAATGTAAACATAAAAAAGCGATTGAA
>NZ_JBTGNX010000033.1:0-1263 GCF_054332415.1 Haemophilus sp. SZY H56
CCAGAACTATACCTTGGTTATATCTCACCCAAGCGTAATAGTCCTGTCAGTTTTTCAACCCTGTCCCGGTCGGTGTCAACTGTTGAGTCCCGGACTACAACATGACGGCACCGTACGCTCGGACAACCTCTCCTCGCTATTGATTAGGTACGGATCAGATACCTAGCCAACAGCCGGGGAGTAAGACCAAAATTCCCATAAAGATTCTTAAGTGATCACACTTTTGAAATTGGCATTTTATTGCAAAGTCTAATTCAATAAGCATTGCTAAGCATTTTTCAAATACTTTTGAAAAGCAGGTATCGGGTGTATCAGTGGTCAAGGTGGATAGTGCATCAATTAGGATAGCACACAACTCCTATAAACCTAATGCAATAATTTAACTCAAAAGCATTTAAGGAAATCATTTTATAAATTCAAGGAAAGGGTTAAATGCACCGGGGCTTGCCTTGAAGAGCAAAGAGGGCAGGCTCGAGGGCGGCAGGGCAGTTGTCGGAGCTCGGGGTAGCCTCAGGGACAGGTTCGTCGGCGGCTGCCTCGATCTTGACTCCTTCTTCGGTGACTATACGAATGCAATGATGCATGCACATGAGTATGCTAGCATGAACAATGCAAAACAGGGCATACAACATGAACCCTAATCACTTTTCTATTTTTCTTAATTATTTAAAAAGGTCATTTTATGAAGTTGCTCCAAAAATTACCAAATTAATCACATAAGTTCATTATGGTGTAAATAGATGGCAAAACAAATTTCATAATTTTTGGAGGTCATTAAGGTGCTCAATTAAATCTAGACATTAATTAACAAAAGGCACTATTTAGGAATTAAAATAAATGCTCAAAAATCAACTTGTTCTAAAAGACTTCAAAATTTCACCAGAGACTAAACATGGCATAGGAAGCTCACAAAAATTTATCTCATGATTTTTGGAGTTATAAATAATTTTCTAAAAATCCAAAACCATCCATTTATTAATTAAAAGGGGGATTTTTCATTTTCAAATTCTTGCAGAAAAGTCAAGTTTCATATTTTTATAAAATACTACACAGTGCATGGAGCATACCATAATTTTATCAGGATTTAAGGAACAACAGATTAATTCACACAAAAAAGAGAAAACAGAACACTATTCACACTCTTTCAAAAAGGAAAAAGAAAAGAGCGCTGTGCTCCTTCCTCGCAGGGGCTCGGGCGAATCGCTGCGAGGCGGACAGCAGGGCTCGGGCGAGGCGGAAACACTCGGCCGTCCGAGACCTGGC
>NZ_JBTGNX010000034.1:0-1096 GCF_054332415.1 Haemophilus sp. SZY H56
ACCCAAGTTTAACTCAAAAGTGCAATGAGAAACAGTCTCGATACCGTGATGTGCTGACACATGCAATCCCATCTCGATCATTTCACTAGACTTGGATCAAATTCTAAGCACAAGGTAAATATGAACAATCCAAGCAAGTGAATGACTCAGTGCAAGAGACATAGCAACCTAGCATACAAAAGATAGCACAAGTGATCTCAACACATCCTATCCATGCTAGTTGCCAATCTCAATGGTGAACAAATTAAAGGTTTCATAGTTGATTAGTCAAGTTCACCATTTGCAAAATAGCTTAGCTCATAACATGTATCAAGTGATCAAAAAGAGCCTAAGCTACAAGCATCAACATATAGCATCGTGAGAACATATATGATGAATGATTGACTTTGATGAGGAAGGTTTGAGGCTTTTCCCGGTTGAGTCATTATATCGCTATGCGCTTATTGTTTATGACTAACCGGTGGCGTTGAGTTGTGTTGTGTTTCTGTGTTGGTGTGCGTGTGCAACATGTGTCTCTTGGCTGTGTTGATGTGCAGGTGTGGAGCTCGGAGACAGTGGTCGAAGGTGAGGTGAAGGTCAAGTAGGGACGTGCCGTGCCGACGGACCGGGAGCGGTGAAGGGCGGACGTGGAGCTTGGACCGACGGACCGGGAGACCTGAGGACCAGCTGTGGTAGCTGGCACGTGGCGTCGGCAAGCAAGAGCACATGGGGATGTGCGGTGCATCGGCCGAGTCGGGAGGAAGGTGATCGCGTCGTGACACTTGGCGGGAGGCCGAGAAGGAAGGCGAATGCATTGTGCCTGGCGTGGAGGCTGGACATGCATCGGCATCGGTGTCGGTGGTCCGGTTGTGAGAACCACACTCCGTCTACGGTGCAGGTTTGGTAGTTGAGCCTTAGAAAGCTACCCAACTGTTTCCGAGTTTGGGCCTCAAAACTCGGGGTGGCCGGTTTCCGAGTTTGGGCCTCAAAACTCGGGCGCGGACGGTTTCCGAGTTTGGCCACAAAACTCGGGCTGGAGGCTGGTTTCCCGGTTTGGGCCTCAAAACCGGGGGCTGATGGAAAACGCTGGTATCCCGCTTTGGGCCGCAAAACCGCG
>NZ_JBTGNX010000035.1:0-1090 GCF_054332415.1 Haemophilus sp. SZY H56
GTTAAGCCAAAGCGAGCAGAATAGATTCTTGTTAAAATCACTCATTATGGAAGAGGCGATAACGTCCGCACAACTTGAGGGGGCGGTAACTACGCGTAAAGTAGCTAAAGAAATGCTAGAGAAAGCGCGGAAACCAAGCAATAAAGATGAAATGATGATTGCCAATAACTACCACTTAATGAAACAAGCGATCGCATTAAAAAACACCCCGCTTTCAATGGAAATGATTTTAAAGCTTCACAGGACAGCAACACTACAAGCAATAGAAAATAATGCAATAGCGGGCGAATTAAGGGGGGATGATGAAATCTTTATTGCAGATTATGACGGAAATATCATTTATCAACCGCCTAAATCAACAGATTTACCCAATTTAATGCAATCCCTTTGTGATTTTGCTAACACCAATCACAACGGCATAGATGCAGAATTTATTCATCCCGTAATTAAAGCAATGATACTTCATTTTCTTGTTGGATTTATCCACCCTTTCGGAGATGGTAACGGCAGAACCGCACGTGCCTTGTTTTATTGGTTTATGCTAAAAAATGGCTACTGGTTGTTTGAATATATTTCTATCAGTCGGTTACTGAAAGAAGCACCAGCTAAGTATGCGCGCGCATATCTGTACACAGAAACTGACGATTTAGATTTAACTTATTTTCTTTACTATCAAGCGGAAATTATTCAAAGAGCAATTACCGATTTAGAAAAATATATCAGTGATAAACAAAACAATTTCAAAGCCTTTAGTGCTGCTATTGCACAATTTACAACAAGCGTTACACCTAAACTAAATGATAGACAAGTGCAGCTACTACAAAAAGCATCAAAAGAAACGGGGGCTATTTTTACAGCTAAGGAAATAAGTAGAGAGTATGACATAACCGAAAACACCGCACGAAAAGATTTGAAACGCCTTGCTGATTTAAATCTATTTGGGCAATTAAAAAATGGGAATCAGATAGGCTACATTACGCCTAGCGACTTATTAGCACGCTTAAAAAAATAGAATAATTAATCAAGGATAAATAAAGGCTTGATGCAGTACATTGAGCCTTTTTTATTGAGTTTTGTCATCAGTACGCGC
>NZ_JBTGNX010000036.1:0-1066 GCF_054332415.1 Haemophilus sp. SZY H56
AGCTTAATCCACCCAATCGCGATGGACCAAGGTTTACGTTTCGCAATCCGTGAAGGTGGCCGTACAGTAGGTGCTGGCGTTGTTGCGAAAATCATCAAATAATTGATGTATTAACTGTAACAAGTTAGATTAAGAAGGCGTATCGAAAGATACGCCTTTTTGTTTGCCTAAAATTCCGCAAAATTATGATGAAAATTCAAATTAAAAAAGTGAATGTTAGGAAGAGAGAAATATTTGTTGGAGGAAAAAAGTGGCGGAAGGTCATGGGAGTTGAATTTGAATCATAACTTTATGAAAAATAATGATATTATTTTTTGGCATCAAAAATATAGTACAAAATATGGTACTAAAAAATTTTTTCCGTTGATTTTTGATTACTTTTTAACCAAATTTGAAAGCAACCCTAAATGATGATTTACCAGTGCCCAAAATCAAACTTTAAACATCTTAACCGCGTAATGATAGCTCGCTATCTTTTATAGTAAAAAATAAAAATTTTCGCGGGAGATTTTTTTTGCGAAGTTTAATCACTTATTCACTTCCAATGGTCATTTCTCACTGTAAGCATTTGATTATAAAAAATAAAAAGACAAGTGATTAACAAGTGATACACAAGTGATAAAGTGATTAATGAAAGTGATTTATCACTTTTTTTGCCATTTAATCACTTCTAGCTACCAGCAAAAAAGAAAAATGAGATCTATTTGACAAATTTTCTAATTCACAAAGGGAAGGGATAAAGCATCTTGTTTCTGCTGTTTGTCGTGCAATGATGAGTGATGATTATCGCTAGTAGCTAGAGATTAAAAGGTACTCCTAAGGGGGCGCATCTTTCCACGGGGTTTCGGGCTCGCGGTTTTCGGCTAATTTTTAGGTTTCTAGGCATCATCATCTTTCATCTAAAATATTAATTTTGCGGTTGTAAAAATTGAGTTGAATGGGCGGTTTTGATAGACAAAACCCATAGCGATTTTATCACCCCCTCGCGCGCGCGTACTGATGACAAAACTCAATAAAAAAGGCTCAATGTACTGCATCAAGCCTTTATTTATCCTTGATTAATTAT
>NZ_JBTGNX010000037.1:0-902 GCF_054332415.1 Haemophilus sp. SZY H56
CCATCTTTGGTGTTGTTGTCAGTGTCGCCATTACTTGCTTCACCGTTGTTATCAACATCGCCTGGGATGCCTGTGTCTACTGTGACTTTTTTCGGTTCGCTGGTTGCACTTGTATTACCTGCAGGATCAGTCACTTTAGCTGTAATGGTGTAGTCACCATCTGTTGGCACGTTGTCTTTCGGAATAGTGATTTCCGCTGAACCATTTTTGATATCATCTTCTGTCACGGTATGTGGAATTTCAACTGTCTTACCGTTTGGATCGGTTACAGATACAGTGATGGTATCACCTGCTTTTGTTCCTGTTGGGATAGTTACATTCGTTTGAATACCATCTTCAAGTTCTTTCGCATTGATATAGTCGTCACCGTTACCATCCGTGATAGTTACGATTGGTGCGCCATCTTTGGTGTTGTTGTCAGTGTCGCCATTACTTGCTTCACCGTTGTTATCAACATCGCCTGGGATGCCTGTGTCCACTGTGACTTTTTTCGGTTCGCTGGTTGCACTTGTATTACCTGCTGGATCAGTCACTTTAGCTGTAATGGTGTAATCACCATCCGTTGGCACGTTGTCTTTCGGAATAGTGATTTCCGCTGAACCATTTTTGATATCATCTTCTGTCACGGTATGTGGAACTTCAACTGTCTTACCGTTTGGATCAGTTACCGATACAGTGATGGTATCACCTGCTTTTGTTCCTGTTGGGATAGTTACATTCGTTTGAATACCATCTTCAAGTTCTTTCGCATTGATATAGTCGTCACCGTTACCATCTGTGATAGTTACGATTGGTGCGCCATCTTTGGTGTTGTTGTCAGTGTCGCCATTACTTGCTTCACCGTTGTTATCAACATCGCCTGGGATGCCTGTGTCTACTGTGACTTTTTTCGGTTCGCTGGT
>NZ_JBTGNX010000038.1:0-739 GCF_054332415.1 Haemophilus sp. SZY H56
CCGGAAAAAGCGTAGCTTCAATCGGGTGCCCAGATGGTTTGGAATCCGGAGACGTGCTAGTCGGTTTGACCTGAAAACCAACAAGGGATAAAAACGTGAGAATACCTCTGGAACATGCCGAGTGAGACCAGACAGTTCCATATGTACGGCTTTGAAAGCCAATCACGACGGCACACAGCTATAGAAGCTGTCTGTCTAAACAAGTTTATAAAGTCATTCGGCAAGTATAAAAGAAAGCATGTAAACATGTTGATTGCCGAACACATATGTAATAAAAGAAAAAGGTAACTCGTAAATATAAATCTATTCAAATAACATATGCATAGGCTAATCCAACTAATCTGCCGCACGTTTAGTCTTCATAAACTGGTCAGGTATAAACTCAAGCAAAGCTAATCCACCGCATGATACCACTTGCTATAAGTCTACACCACTCCTTATAATTAGATTAATCCACCGCATGATACGATCTAATTATAAGAAGCTAAAAGCATACATATATCTGAATAGATCTATAAAAACTCATTACTCGTGTAAGCTTAACCAGAATCGGCAAAACAGCCAAACTGGGGTCCATGAAGAAGAAACATGCAAGCAAAGCATGATTAAACTAATCTAAAACCTGCATCTGCCGCACGACACCTAGTTTCATCAAAGTCTAACCATTATTGACATGCATGAACCCACAACATGTGACAATCTAGATTGAGAGTTGATTCAACCATCATGATCTTATGAT
>NZ_JBTGNX010000039.1:0-732 GCF_054332415.1 Haemophilus sp. SZY H56
AAACTGGTTCTTTCCAGCCATGTCATCCACATCTGCCTATGTTGTGCTAGCTGATCAATCCACTTGCTATGTAGAAGGAATAGTCAATGATTTACCTGTTCATATTAAAGGTTCATATGTTCCTGCTGATTTCATAATACTAGATATGGGAAATAGGAAACATGTGCCTCTAATCTTAGGTAGACCCTTCTTGAACACTGTTGATGCCTGCATATATGTGGGGAGTGGTAAAATGCAAATGACATTAGGAGGGAGGAAGGAAATATTCTCCTTTTCCCGTGGTCCCGCATATGCCGCTAACATGCAGGAAGCAAAACCCGTTCGTACCGAGAAGAGGCGCCTTAGAACAAGGTGGAACAGAAAGAAAGAACCACCTCCTCCTGAGTTGTGTAATTCACATAACAAAGGAGAGGTGCCAAAAGAAGAAGAACCAGATGGAGTACTTAAAGAAGAAGCACCCAAGGAAGAAGATCCACCCGATAAGGATGAAATTCCATGGACCTAAGGTATGGATTTACTTTTAATTTTCCATTCAAATTTCCCTTTTCAAATAAATAACATATGTCATGCATGTAACTAAAAAAAATCAGTTATCATTAGTTATATGCATAGGTATATGTTAACTTAGCTAGCACAATAAAATATCATAATAGGATAGTTTCCCTTTTCACAACATTAGATAGTTTCCCTTTTAATAAAATGAGAACAAGAGCTCCGACTGAGACGAAGAAG
>NZ_JBTGNX010000040.1:0-694 GCF_054332415.1 Haemophilus sp. SZY H56
CCCCCTGGAGGAGTCACTTCATTTGAAGCAAGGAAGAGAGGAAAGAAAGCAAGCAAGAGAAGCAATGCTAGAGCTAGAGAGCTAATAGCTTAGGGTTTAGCCTAGCTTAGGCAAGTAGGTAGCTAGTAGAGCAAGGCATCTTTGCCCTCGCGGTAGCGCTGCTCAAGGCTTAGCTCAAGAGTAGAGGCGTGCGAGTGATCGGTCCTGGAGCTGGGAAGAGTCTTCCTTCATCTCCAGTTCAGGTTTTGCTCTTGTTACTCAAGCACTTTACTATATTCTAGTTCATCATTTCAAGTATTACTTTATTCTACTTACCAGTATTGAGTAGTATACTTGATTGATTGCTTGAGTGCCTAGCTATCCTACAGTTCAATTCACTTAGCCATAGTAGTTAATCTCTAGTGAGCTTAGTGTTTGATCTTTGCCAATAGGTTGCTTAGTTAGTTTAGTGTTTATCTTATTAAGTCAAGTGTTTGCTCTGACGTCCGCAAGGGTGTCTCTATTCAAAGCTAGGGTAGAGATAGTTAGAATATAGTTAAGCGTGGTGCTTAGTTATAGACTTACCTTCAGATACGGCTGGACCCCCGGATAGCTGTGGTAGCAAGCAGGTGGTGACAGCCCTGTGCGCCTTGAATTCCACCACGTAGTTGGCCCAGTTTAACAGTAAGGCTCGCTGTGCTAGTGTTCAACCTAA
>NZ_JBTGNX010000041.1:0-668 GCF_054332415.1 Haemophilus sp. SZY H56
CCAGGAGGTGCTTGTGCCTCGACGGGGCTCGTGGTCCTCGCCCGGTTGGACGCAGCGAGGTCCACCTCCTGGTAGGAGCGCTTCCCCTGAGAAACCAGAGATGGCATGCATCATCAAAAGTAAAGAGGTAAAGCCTCACTACCGACGAGACCCAAGAAAACTACTCACCCAAAGCGGCGGCTGGGCTTCTTCTCGGAATCGCCGGACCCACTCGGGGGCTTCGAGCCCACCCCCCGGCTCGAGCCCTGCGCCTGGGCCGTCTCCGCAGGACTGGGATGGGGGGAGGGCTCCCGATGCCTCCCGTGGCTCGACCTCGAGGGAGAGCCCTCCTTCCGCCCCACATCGCGGGAGGGCGACCGTACCACCCTCGTGCTGACGTCGTGGCGCTCGCCCCGGCGCGGGCTCCGGGACCTACTCCGGCGCCCGCGCTGGTGGTCGCGCCCTCCCGCGTCCGCTTCCGCGTCCCGAGGGCGGTGCGGCGATGGACTCCGGGGACGCTCGCGCCCCTGGTCACGAGACGCTCGGGGGCTCCCTCCCCGACGCTCGTGATGGCGCGGGCTCGACGCCTCTTCTTGGCGCCCGCCCCTCCGCGGGCTCGACGGCGCCCTTGTCGGCTCGCGGGGGTCGGGCCCGAAACCCTTCTCGACCTGTCGACTGCCTCTCGAGGC
>NZ_JBTGNX010000042.1:0-667 GCF_054332415.1 Haemophilus sp. SZY H56
ACCCCTATCGTGCCTCGATAGGTGGTAAATTTCTTGCTTTTTCTTGACCGCACTTGAAGTCCAAGTGTCTGCATTAAACGTTGAACTTTTTTATGATTCACGCCTGGCAAGCTGGCATGAACACGTCGGTAGCCATAATCAGGATGATTGGCTTTGATGCGTTTAATGGCCTTTTTCAGCTCCTCATCCTTATCCGGTTTAATCTGAAGTTTCGCAAAAAACGTACTACGCGCTAACTGTGCAAAGCCTAAAAGCCATTTTAACGGATAGCGTGTTCTTAACCTTTGGATAATTTCCGTTGCTCGGCTTCGTCCTGAAGTCTGAGCCTTCTCAACTCCTTTAGGTAGGCTACCTCCGCTTCAAGCTGTAAAATTCTCAGGCGTAAACGGTCTTCTTCAGTTTTGGGTGGCGGTGGCATTCTGGCATATTTAGGTTTCATAGGCGGTCGTCCTGATGGTTTACGGGGAATAAGTCCCTTTATGCCACTTTTTTCAAACCGTTTCAACCATGTCCCGACTAGGGCGTTGGAAGGAATATTGTAAAAACGAGCTGCTTCTCTAATACTCATTTTTCCATTCAAAATAGGTTGAAGAATTTGTAATTTAAATTCGATTGTGTAGTGTTTACCCATAAAAAATCTGCACCTCAATTGTTGGTTTGTTGAGTC
>NZ_JBTGNX010000043.1:0-633 GCF_054332415.1 Haemophilus sp. SZY H56
GGGACCATCCGTATGGGGGCCTGCTGGTCAAGACTTGTAACTATTCACATACTACGGAAAGCTCTGGCTCCGAGAAATCCTTGATTGGGACCGACAACCGCGCACTGGGAGTGGAGAGATGGCGGAAGTAGCATGTACCCACGTGGTCGTCGTACCTGGATAGGAATGGTGTACTGTACTTCCGGGTGGCGTAGGACCGGGCCCAATCTTGGAGGAATCGTGGTAGACGAGTTGGCATATGCAAGCTTGGGTGCTACATATGCAGTGTGGATAGGGATCCTCAGCTGAGTATTATTTATCCGGATTAACGTTGCTCCTCGGTTATGGAGACTTGGTCCACTGACTGTCAACGGAGAGTGGTTCTCAACTAGGAATGTTTTGAAATGTAAAATGAATCATGAACGATGAAGAATTGAGGAATACTGAATCTTTCAAAATAAAATAAGGTTTACAAAAATGCTTTTCTGCAAAATACTTGATCTTGCTTAAGCCTTACCTTGACTACCCTAAGCCTCTCATTCCTGAGTCTTCTCCCTTTTTCTTTAGTCGGGTAAGTCTTGTTGAGTACCCCAGTACTCAGGGTTTGTTACCCATGCTGCAGGTATGACAGAGTCCCCGATGTGTCTTGCACCC
>NZ_JBTGNX010000044.1:0-619 GCF_054332415.1 Haemophilus sp. SZY H56
CATGTGGCGGCATCAGGGCGGTCGCGTCGCGGCGAAGCTACTGTTGGTAGTTCTTAGCTACACCTAGGATAGGGTAACTAAAGTAGCTATCTACTAATGCCAAGCGGGGTTGTCAGTCCCGACACTAGTAGGAGCTAGCTAGCGAGAATGCAATCTACCAGGAGGAGATTCTGCAAGCGCACAGAACTATCGTAGTAGCACTTCGCCTGGGAGTACCAGGTGTCGATTTATTTGATCCCAAGGGAAGGCTAGGGTGGTGTATGAGTCGAGTCAAGGAGGGGATGAGAATCGGAGAATAAGAAAAGGGAAAGAGGAGAAGAGAGGAGATGAAAGGGATGAGAGAGGATGAGAGGCTAGAAAGAATATATGGATGGATAGGTAAGGATGAATGAAATGGCTAAGGTAAGGTGAATAAATAGGTAGATAGATAGAATGGGATAACTAAGGATAACTAAGATAACTAACTACTAACTAATAACTACTCCTAGATAACTACAAAGCAAGATAACTACGAAGCAAGATAGTTACGAAGCAAGGCAGGCAAAAGTCAATAAAGCAACTAAGTTGAGTAAAGTTTTATTCCTATCTTGTTAAGTATCGAGGGATACTAGCCTTTACC
>NZ_JBTGNX010000045.1:0-610 GCF_054332415.1 Haemophilus sp. SZY H56
CACACTGGGGCCGCCGCTCGAGAACAACCCCGAGATTCCCCCGTCATCGAGAGATGAGGGCCTTCGTCTCCTGCATGGCCTAGAGACCAATCTCGCGGCCTCTCTCCAAACGCCTCAGGAGGCTTGACTCCCTTGAGTCCACCCAGTGAGCTCCAAGAGATACCCGTCGCGACTCGAGAGCAGAGCGGGCTTCTTTGCTTCCACTCGAGATGAATGCCTGTCTCCCCGGGTGCGTCTGGAATGCAACCCCGAGATCCCTGTCGCCCCTGGAGAGGAACATTGGCTTCTGGACACAAGCCTAGATGAGGTCTATTGGCCCTGCAGTCACTCGAGAGCAATCCCCAGCTTTCCTTCGCAACTCGAATGGAAGATTGGACTTGCCTGGGCCAACACAAGAGGCATCCTGAATTCCCCGTCGTAACTCGAGAATCCCGCCGTAACTCGAGAAAAACCACGTGGCTCCCCCGTCATCGCAAGATGAAGCCCTTTCCCGCTACAGCGCCTCAGGAGAAGTCCCACGTTAGGAATTGGAGGTCGAAAGGGCACTTGGCACCCTTGATGCGACCCACAAAGTTCCCCGAAATCCCGGTCTCCCTCGAGAGGAACCCTG
>NZ_JBTGNX010000046.1:0-589 GCF_054332415.1 Haemophilus sp. SZY H56
CCGTAAGATTATTTACGCCAATATTTCCACCTGAGGTTTTATCAATGAAGTGTAACAAGGCTTGCAAAGTCGTAGGGACAGCATAAGAAAAATCATACTGCCCAATAGAAAAATGATTCAGTAATGCACCGCGACTTAATTTTGTAGCTAGCCACGCAAAATCGGTGTTTTTTGTATAAATGCGCTTAAATTTATCCCAATGTAAATAACGTCCCTTTTCATCAATAGCTTTATATTGATTCATTAAAAGGATATTTTCAGGTGTAAGCTCTGTTTTTAATAGCTCTATAAGTGGTTTGGGTTTAGATACTTTCATAACTCAAGGAACGCAATTTTTAAATATTGCGTTAGTTAAGCATTTTTTTAAAAATTTGTCTATATATACCTGCAGGTATATTTCGGGATATTTTGGATTGCCCTCGCGCGCGTACTGCTGACAAAACTCAATAAAAAAGGCTCAATGCATTGCATAAAGCCTTATTCTTACCTCTACCACGTTTTAGTAAAGTTTTACCTATAGATCAACCATAGCTATCCACCACCGAAAAAATAAAAAAAGTGTATAGATAACTAAAAAACACTGGGCACG
>NZ_JBTGNX010000047.1:0-586 GCF_054332415.1 Haemophilus sp. SZY H56
CACGGTATGATTCATGACTGGGGTGAAGTCGTAACAAGGTAACCGTAGGGGAACCTGCGGTTGGATCACCTCCTTACTAAAAATGAGAGACAATAAGTGTCCACACAGATTGATTGATATATTGTAGACAATATCGAGCAGAAAGCCGTTATTCCCTTGGGTCTGTAGCTCAGGTGGTTAGAGCGCACCCCTGATAAGGGTGAGGTCGGTGGTTCAAGTCCACTCAGACCCACCACTCAAACTGAGTGAGTGATGAAGGTGAATAGGGTGGTAAATAAACGATGATATGGGGATATAGCTCAGCTGGGAGAGCGCCTGCCTTGCACGCAGGAGGTCAGCGGTTCGATCCCGCTTATCTCCACCACTTATCATCGTTAAGTAAATTGACTGATTTAATGCTTAAAATGCTTTAATGAGTTTATTTAACGATGATAACTGAAAATGTTATTTATTTCTGTTCTTTAACAACCAGGAAACAAGCTGAAAAACTGAAGAGACTTTCAAGTCCTTTAAGGATAAGAAAAAGTCTGAGTAAGAATAAAATCTTGATTGAACAAAAGCAATCAAGTGTTTAGTTGAAAACACA
>NZ_JBTGNX010000048.1:0-586 GCF_054332415.1 Haemophilus sp. SZY H56
GTAAGGTTCCAGAACCGGCCAGTTTGCATCGGACGCGTCCGGTGGTCTGGCATCGGACGCAGGCCAGCGTCCGATGCGACTGGTTTCGCACGGTTTCATCCGCGGTTCGCTCGTTCGTTGTCGGATTTGATTTCCGTCTTTTGCGTTGGCTTTCTAGAGTTGTGTAGTGTCCCGCTGTGCTTCTTGGAAGCATCCACCCTACATCTAGGGTCGTGGACACTATTCAAGCTCTAGGTTTGCTCTTAGGGTTGATTCTCGGAACAGTGGCGATAAGTTTCTGAAAAGAAATTTGAAGCTCCCATTCACCCCCCTCTGGTCGCTTTCTTATTGCATTCTCGGTCCTTCAAAATCCTTTCCTATAGACAATCTGGGGAAATCTAGAGCTAAAAAAAAGAGAGAAAAAGTTATTGAGCAAAGTAGCTCAAAAGAGGACTATGTCCTAGAAAATGTGAGGACACATTTTTGTCTACTCACAATGTATCCAAAAAAAAAAGAGAAAGAGAAGTTATAATTAGCTCTAGACCCCAGAAATTAACTAGGAAGGATTATGAAATATCTCTCTATACACTTCCACATAACCACACAT
>NZ_JBTGNX010000049.1:0-578 GCF_054332415.1 Haemophilus sp. SZY H56
CCTCTTTATAGTACGGCCAAAGCAAAAACAAAGACCTAAGACTACCTAAGTGTCCTCCAACACCATGCGACACTTAGCCTAGCCTACCACCGTCTTCGTCGTCCATCCTTTGAAAACCGAAACGATTTCCATCGCCAAGGGACATGAACTCCATATGCCCGTATCGTCGCCATTACCGTGACCTAACTCATCCCTGTTTCTGCAAAACACACGTTAGTCACAGTAATCTTGTGTTTCATCCAATCACCGAAACCCACTAGGGGCCAAGATGCGTTCAGCCACATCAGGAAGTTTCTAGAAGACTCCAGAGGACACCAGAAGACACCTGGAGGTCGGGCACCGCGGGACTCTGCCAGGTGGGACCGACCGGTCCCACCATGAGACCGGTCGGTCTCCCCCTGAGCCTGAAGGACCGAAAGTGCTACCAGAAAGCGACCAGAGGGGGGGGGGGGGGAATGGGAGCTACAAAATTTCTTTTCAGAAACTTGTCGCCACTGTCCCGAGAATCTCCCCTATAGCATGTGATTGCCTTATTTTTGTTTTATCCTAATCTATCAGGCTTATGTGGAGTTTGGTAG
>NZ_JBTGNX010000050.1:0-564 GCF_054332415.1 Haemophilus sp. SZY H56
CTTGGTCTGAGTTTTCACTTCCTGTGGTTCACTGTCTTGAGGTTTCTCTCTTTTTTTTCTGGGACAGTGTCGATAGCTTCTTCTTCGTGATTGGCCTCTCTATTCTTGATAGTTTGTCTTCTTTGGCTTTGAGAGCAGCGTCTTTCACTTCTGTTCTTCTTGGGTGCTTCATTGGGTATGTAGTTGATGAAGTTGCATCGTGCCTTTTCTCCAGGAAAGTGAAAATGGATTTCCTCTTGTAGATGATTGCACTTGTAGCGTAGAGGAATGGTCTTCCTAGGATGAGGTGGACATCATCGTCTTCTCATGTCAAGTATCAAGTAGTCTGTGGGGACTTCATGACCTCCTATTCTGGCTACGATGGCTTCCATCATTCCTTCTTGTTTATGCCTCTTGATATGGTGTCACTCATGTCATTTGTTCGTCCAACAGTTTGAAGTGAAGCGTTAATTATGGACGCTGACAGTATCTTGCTCAGTGTGCATGTTCTTGTAGATCCAGGACCTTCACTCTGTAGAATTTGGGAGTTGACAAACTCATCCATGTTTTGCTCAAGAGTGTGTC
>NZ_JBTGNX010000051.1:0-551 GCF_054332415.1 Haemophilus sp. SZY H56
GATAAAAGTTTCCTATCTACTGCTTTATTTCACTCTTGCATGTTTGAAGTGAAAAGCTATAAGCCCCACATTGCTATGATTAATGATATATGCTAAGTTATTTCTCACTATACAATATGCACTTGCAGACATCTTAAGTTGCTATCCATTTCATGCTCAATGCTTAAACCGCATTGTTGCTCGAGGACGAGCAACAGGTTAGCTTGGGGGAGCTTGTTGATGGTCCTTAAACACCTGTTTTACCATCAACATTTGACCCTAAAATTCACCAAAAAGGCATGAAATGTAGTCAAATAGGTTTCAAACTAACCAAATTCCACATGTCCATAGATTTTTATTTGAATGCAGGAATTTGGACCAAATTTGGAGAATGGACCCACCAGGAGATGAGCCCACTCACCAAGACCCATTTGGGCCCGAGTGGGGTGGCGCCCGCCAACCAGAGGTGGCGCCCGCCAACCAGAGGTGGCGCCCGCCAACCAGAGGTGGCGCCCGCCACCCAAATGTGGCGCCCGCCACATGGAGAGGCCCAACTCTCCCCCTTTGCCACG
>NZ_JBTGNX010000052.1:0-528 GCF_054332415.1 Haemophilus sp. SZY H56
GTGCGTCCGGTCAGTTTCACACGAAACTAAACAACAAGACCTTCAACGACCGGACTCACTGGTTAGAGTCCGATCGTCCTATGGCTAGAGTCCGGTCACCTAGAAATCCCTCTGTTCATCCACCGATTCGACTCGATCTCACCCGAAACAAATCCTCTAGGGATCAAACTTGGTGAGAGGAGTCACAAGGAGGATAGTGAGCTATCTCTAAGAGATCATGGCTCGAACCTATCTCCAAATCGATGAATCAAAGAATTTCGGGGGAAGGGAGAAAACTTGACCCGAAACGAAAAATCGATCGATCTCCTAGACCGTGAGGTTAGAGGATAATTCCTTCGGTGGAAAGAAGTGCCTCACGATCTAGAACAACTTGGTTCAAACGGTTTTGCAAAAGATGAACCGAGCAAAGAGATCAAGCGACGGGAAAATCGTGGAGAAAAGGATTCCGCGAAGAACACGAACGAAACGCGAATCACAACCACGAACTGCACAACAGTGAGATTACGGTCTCACTTCCTCAACATCAAC
>NZ_JBTGNX010000053.1:0-525 GCF_054332415.1 Haemophilus sp. SZY H56
AAGCCGGAACGCCCAGATGGCGAGCCGGCTTAACGAGGCGGAGGCGGAGGTCCGGGTGGCTCGAGGCGAGGTCACTCGATCCAAGGAGGAGGCCGCCGCCGTTCTCGAAGCGTCGAGGAAGGAGGCCGCGGACGCCCGAAGCGAGGCCACCTCTGCCCGGGCTGAAGCCGAGGCGGCGAAGCAGGAGGCCGCTGACGCCCGTGGCGAGGCCGCCGCCGCCCGAACCACAGCGGAGGCGGCGAGGAAAGAGGCCGAAGACGCCATGAGTGGTGCCGCCACCGCCCGAGCTGCCGAGGGGGCGGCGCGGCATGAGGTGATCCGCAAGGATCTGGCCCTGGTGGAGACGGGCCGGCTGATCGAGGACCATAGGACCTAGGAGCTCCTCACGCTGGCCCAGAAGCGCAGGCTGGAGCAGCGTGCTGAGGGCCTGACCAGCGACCTCGCCGCACTGGGGCAACACTGCGACGGTGAGGCTTACACCTTGCTCTTGTTTGGGTCTCGAAGTTTTTTGTTACGCCGCAGTCT
>NZ_JBTGNX010000055.1:0-522 GCF_054332415.1 Haemophilus sp. SZY H56
AAAGGAAAGGTAACCATAAACATTTAACGAGACTACCAAACCACGTTTCGAGTCTGTTGACAAGTACACACGGCACCGCGATCTCCGCTCCCTGACGATATCCGCCTAAAAAGGCGCGCCCACTGGGCAGAAGGTTCCCAAGCGACGGAGGATTCTTCGGGAAGCCCACGAGGGAGTTCTAACCACTCCCCCTGGCCTCGGGGGCTACACCCGCGGGTGTCGCTCGCACGACACCCACGGAATCAAATCGACAAGACCCTCGAGACCAGTTAGCTACCCATCGAGATCCCAATCTAGAGCCCCTGCTCGAATGCAAGCACTCAAACAAGGGCTCGGGGGCTACTGTCGATGGTACGAAAAAGGGTACCCCCAATCAACGCAAAACAAATAGGTTAAACCTAGAACACCAATTAATAACAAACCTAGCAAGTCTAACCCTCTAAAAAGCCAACCCCTCGGGACCTGCAACGCAGGCCCACCATCAGGAAACCTGGGTCCACCGAAACCTTACCAACTGCCTCC
>NZ_JBTGNX010000056.1:0-513 GCF_054332415.1 Haemophilus sp. SZY H56
GTGGCATTTAGCTCTGTGGTAGCTGGTTTTAAAGGCATGGGAAGTTGGAGAATGAGTTTTGAGGTACTGTTAGGAATATCCACTCTCACAACTCTATTCAAGATGTCAATCATGGCTTTATACTGACACATCCAATTCATGCCTAGGATGACATCTATCTCTTGATTGCGCAGTACTATCATGGTGGTAGGAAATACATGTTCCCCCAACATTACTGGTATACTGCGGACCACTTCCTTAGTATTTATCCGCCCTCCAGGCGAAAGTATGCAGAAACTTTCTGTTAACTCCCCCATGGGTAACTTATGCTTGATGACAAAAGTGCGACTGATGAAGGAATGCGATGCACCAGAATCAAACAAGACGACTGCAGGATGATTGGCAACGGGAAACCTACCGATCATGACGGGCCCCCCTTCTGGAATATCGCTGACAGTGGTGTAGTAGACTTGCCCGTGCTTCTTGACGAACTTGCCCTTCTGCACTTGCTGCTGTGGAGCACGGTGTTGCTGC
>NZ_JBTGNX010000057.1:0-512 GCF_054332415.1 Haemophilus sp. SZY H56
CAGGGTGTTGGTTGAAAAACCACAGACTCATGTAAATAGTGCGGTAGGACTGCGGGTTAGTTTCGTGTAAGCCGGAGGGCTCTTTTGCAAAATAGCCAGAGCGCGCGGGCGGGAGCCAGGCTGGGCTGGTTTTCGCGCGGGTTGGGTCGCGTCGGGCTGGGCCGCAAGCCCAGTTTGGGCTAGATTTAGGTTTTTCTTTTTTTGGCTTTTTGCACAGTAGCTAGTTTTGTTATTTTTGCTATAATTAATCTATAGCTCTGTTAATTATGAAATTTGACATGGATGATCTTAATGTGTCTGTGCTAATATAAAAATTATGAAACTTGTGTTTAGAGTACTTTTTCTATAGTCATTAAATCTGTACTTTAATTAATAAATGCAACTTTGATGATTTATGTAATTTTCTGTGTTTGTCCAAAATCATGAAATTTGAAATACAAGTTTATTTTGGTCATATCTACCCTTATGATTAATTTCATCTCTGTTTGAATTAATATAATTGTTTTATAAGT
>NZ_JBTGNX010000058.1:0-500 GCF_054332415.1 Haemophilus sp. SZY H56
AGAGGCAGGCGACTTCGTCGGCATATCCGGCTAGAAGCTTCGTCTGAGTCTCCGGATCATTGTCGAAGACTCGGTAATTTGTATCTTTATTCGACTTTATGCTACTTTAATATATTTCAGTTTATTCAGTTTTGGAGTTTATTCTAGTTATATATTTAATATAGATCTAATTATGATAGAGTTTATGATCATGTTCGTAAAGTACTTATCTTTATTCCGGATAGAGTTAAGTGGTCAAACTAGTGTAAACATGGTGTTTAGGCTAAGTTTACCTGCGAATACATCCTATGCTCCGGGTCGAGAGGTAGATCGCAGGAGTGACAGTCCTGTTGAGTCCTTTGTAGTCCTCCCTCCGAGTGTAGACCTTAGTAGGACGCGGTTGCAAATTAGAATTCATTACTTTGCTCTTGATTTTGATTTAGTAATGTCCCTTGATCATGGATGATAGATTAATTAGCTATAAATGATTGTATATTAACTGGAGTAATCACTAGGCTTAG